>NZ_JBTSLF010000248.1:0-3286 GCF_054640775.1 Candidatus Aquicultor sp.
AGAAAAGGAGTTTGGGTTTGAATAATATTCAATTTCGGATTTCGTGTTGCGGATTTGGGAGTGAAAAGGCTGAGGGAAATACAGGGAACAGGCAAATAATCAAGAGGAATACAGAGGGGTATTAAATACAAAGCTTTGCTTTGGGTTATTCATGAGTTCAATGGCCCACAGTGGAGGAGTGAATCGAGGAGGTCTTACCAATGAAAAAGGAAGCTAAAACAAAAAAAGAACTCATTAAAGATCTATTGGACCTGAGTCAGCAGCCCACTGAATTGGAAAAGTCACGGTCTGAGACCCAAAATTCACTACAGAAATTGCGAGCGTCAGAAACCCGATACCGACGTCTCTTTGAAACGGCCCAAGACGGGATATTGATTCTCAATGCGGAAACCGGTTCGATCGAAGACGTCAATCCGTATATGATTGATATGTTGCATTACTCCTACGAGGAGTTCCAGGGAAAGCAGCTTTGGGAGGTCAGTCCTTTCAAAGACACTGTCTTGAATCAAGTCGCCTTTGCAGAGTTACAAGACAAGGGATATATCAGGTATAAAGATTTACCTCTTGAGACAAAAGAAGGGAAACGTATCGCTGTAGAGTTTGTCAGCAACGTCTACAAGTCTAATGGGAATAAGGTGATCCAATGTAACATCCGGAATATCACCGAACGCAAGCAGGCGGAGGGGGCTTTGGAGGAAAGTGAAAACAAATATCGCCTGCTGGCCGATAATGTCAATGATGTTATTTTCGTTTTGGATATGAATCTGAAATACACCTATGTCAGCCCTTCCGTAAAAATTCTTAGGGGATATGATCAGGAGGAGGTTTTGAAACAACCCTCTTTTGAGACATTGACCCCTTCCTCCTGGGATTTGGCCATGGGGACCCTGTCTGAGACTATGGAGCTGGAAAAATTAGGACCTCGAGCTATTCCCGGATCCCGGACACTTCAGCTGGAAATGAGGCGAAAAGATGGGTCAACGGTGTGGACGGAGGTGAAGTTTTCCTTTATCAGAGGTGAAAATCAACAACCAGTGGGCATTCTGGGTGTAACTCGGGATATTACCGAACGCAGGCAAACTTCAATAGAGCTTCAGATAAGTTTAGAAAAACTCAGAAAAGCCCTGGGCGGGATCATCCAGGTTGTTTCCGCTACCGTGGAGACCAGAGATCCCTATACTTCCGGCCACCAGCGTCGGGTAGCCGACTTGGCCCGGTCTATCGCCCAGGAGATGGGGCTCCCCAAAAACCAGGCGGATGGTTTGCAAATGGCCGGCATTATTCATGACTTGGGAAAAATTGCCGTCCCGGCTGAAATCCTCAGTAAACCTACGAAATTAACTGATCTTGAATTTGGTTTGATCAAGGTCCATCCACAAATAAGTTATGACATCCTGAAAGATATAGATTTTCCATGGCCGGTGGCTGAAATCATTCTTCAGCATCATGAACGGATGAACGGCTCCGGGTACCCTCAAGGGTTGAAAGGTGACCGCATTCTTCTCGAAGCCCGGATCCTTATGGTGGCTGACGTGGTCGAGGCCATGGCCTCTTATCGTCCTTATCGTCCGGCCCTGGGGATCGATATCGCTCTGGAGGAGATAGAGAAGAACAAAGGGATATTGTATGATCCGGAGGTGGTGGAAGTGTGCCTGCGACTGTTCAAAGAAATGGGATTTGGGTTTGAGAAAATTCCGATTGGGGATTTGGGACTGAGGATTGCGGAAAGAAAATTGGGAATCGAGGATAGGCATTAGAAAGCAGAGGAAAAGAAAGTGGAGATTAAGGTTAGTTGCCGGTTGTCTTCATTTCGGATCGCGGAAGGAAGCAAGAGGCTGGGAAGTTGAAGGGGGTTGTCGCCGAACAACGAAGGCAAGCATTGAATGATTAGTGAAGATTTCAGAGGAAAAGGCAATGAAAGAAAAAAGGAAGCCGGAAGAAAAAAAGAGCAGCGAACAACTGCTGAGGGATACCCCTGTGAGGGATACCCCTGAGGGGAAACTCGCGAGATCTTCCGGCATACTAACGGAGCTGAAAGAAAGGACCTCTGAGGAACTTCTCCACGAACTCCAGGTGCATCAGATTGAGTTGGAGATGCAAAACGAAGAACTCCGAAAGGCCCAGCTGGCCCTGGAAGAATCCAGACAACGATTTTCAGATCTTTATGATTTTGCCCCGGTAGGGTACTTTACTTTCACCCCGGAAGCCCTGATCAAAGAGGTAAACCTCACCGGTTCAACCCTCCTGGGGGTAGTCCGTCAAAACCTGATCAACCTCTGGTTTCGAAGAATAGTAACAGCCAAAGACCAGGACCTATGGGATCAGCATTTCTTAAAGGTGTTACAGGAGGGAGAAAAGCAGGCTTGTGACCTTATGCTCAAGAGAGAGGATGGTTCTACCTTTTATGCCGGTCTGGAGAGTATCCGGAGGGAGGAAAATAGAGGAGAATTTGAAGTCCATACAACGGTAACCGACATCACCGAGCGCAAGCGGGTAGAGGAGACCCTGCAGGAGAGCGAGGAACGCTATCGTGATCTGGTCGAAAGCAGCCAAGACCTGATCTGCACCCATGACTTGGATGGAAACCTGCTTTCCGTGAATGAGGCACCGGTTAGAGCTCTGGGGTATTCCCGGGAATTTTTGATGCAAGTGAAAATGAGAGATCTTCTTACTCCTGAACAGCATGACCAGTTCGAAGCCTACTTAAAAAAAATAAAAGAAGAAGGACGGGCCAGCGGTATCCTCCGGTTACAAACCGCCAGCGGCGAAACCCGCTACTGGGAATATAACAATACCTTGCGGACCGAAGGCGTGGTTGTTCCTATGGTACGCGGCATGGCTCATGATGTCACCGAACGCAGGAAGGCGGAGGAGGCGCACCGTCATGAACATGAGCGCGCCCAAGGCTACCTGGATACGGTAGAAACCATAATCGTTGCCCTTAACACCGAGGGAAGGATAACCACCATCAACAGAAAGGGCTGCCAGCTTTTTGGCTGTGAGGAAGATGAACTGATCGGCCAGCCCTGGTTTTCTACTTGTCTGCCTCAGCCGGATGGCATGGAAAAAATGTTTCCTTTTTTTTTGAAGCTTCTAAGCGGTGAAATAGAGGGGACTGAATATTACGAAAATCCCATTGTCACCCAGGGTGGCGAGATACGGCAGATCGCTTGGCATAATGCCTTGCTGCGCGATAAAAAAGGTCAGGTAATTGGCGCCCTCAGCTCCGGAGAAGACATCACCGAACGGATGCGGATGGAGACGTTGCTCAAAGAAAGCGAAAAGA
>NZ_JBTSLF010000249.1:0-3269 GCF_054640775.1 Candidatus Aquicultor sp.
ATTAGCATGTCTGCCAAAAATTATTCATCTAATAAAACTTAAGTTGTGAGAGGTTGATGTCTATTTACTTAACACCGTTGGACGGATCATTAATCGTCCGCCCCTGCCGACCGACCGATGCGGAACCGGTGTATGAAGCCGTGTGTGAATCGATCAGGGAATTATCGCCGTGGATGCCATGGTGTCACCGGGGATACTCCATTGAAGATAGCCGAACTTGGTTAGGGTCTCGTCCTGATACCTGGCAGAGGGGAATGGAGTATGATTTCCTGATCGCGGATCGCTCCGATGGACGCCCGCTTGGCATTTGTGGTCTGAATAACCTCGACAGAGAAAATCGTCTCGCCAATCTCGGGTATTGGATCAGAACCAGTAGTGCCAGACAAGGCGTGGCCAGCGCCGGGATTCCCCTGGTGATCCGATTTGGGTTTGAAGAGTTGAACCTGAACAGGATCGAGATTATTGTGGCGACCGGGAATATCCCCAGCCAGGGTCTGGCCACCAAAATTGGCGCTTGCCGCGAAGGCCGATTGCGAAAACGGCTGATCGTAAGGGACCGCGTTTACGATGCGATTATGTTTTCATTGATTCCCGAAGATCTCAATTTATGAAACACCGCATTAAATCATGGAGGAAAGCTGAGCAGTTATTTTTAAAACTACTCATAGAAGCCGTAATACCGAACCCTTTGTTCCCCGTGATCGGGATATGAGAGGTCGTGGCTGCCGGCCAATCTAAGGCATTGAAGATTATTAATCCTGAGAAAAGCCGGTTTCGGGAGTGTCGGTACTACACTTGCTTACACGTTGCAGATAACAGGGATTGCTGCGGAGATGATTTTAATCGACAACAATCACGAGCCGGCGGTAGGGCCTCCCTTTTGTCCCACCGGTACACCTGTAGACCGGAAAATTCCCGGATTGCAGAGAGGCTGATGAGTGGGGGACTCTGGTCGATTTGCCATAAAACCAAGTGCCCTGAAATCTTGTTGACTTGCCTGTCGGCTAATGAGAATGGTAAATCAAAAAACAGTAAGGGAAATTTGATGATCAGCCAAGAAACCTTGAGCCAAAAAATCTCTCCCTGGTGGCGGCGGGCTGTCATCCTGACCTTGCTGGTCTGCTTCGGCATTCAGGTCTGGATAGCCTGCCTGGCTTATCAAGGTGCACCTCCCATCCCCGATCGGGTGGTCAACCAGGCTGGGGAAACCCTTTTCACCGGGAAGGACATCTCAGCCGGGCAAGCCGTCTTTTTGAAATACGGACTGATGGAAAATGGCACCATCTGGGGGCATGGGGCCTATTTGGGACCGGACTTTTCGGCGGCCTATTTGCACACCCTGGGTGTGGACGCCGGGTTTATCCTGGGCCGATCCCTTTTCGGACGGGCATTGGGGGACCTTCCCCTGGGCGAAAAAGGGGTGGTCAAATTCTGGGTCCAAGAACTGCTTAAGGAAAACCGCTATGACCCCCGGACCCGGACCCTGGTGTTCCGGCCGGCCGAGGAGTTGTCCTTTCTAAAACAGGTGAATCTGTGGGCCGATTACTTTGTCAATCCGGCTTTGAACGGCGGTCTGAAGACCAAGACCATCCAGGACCCGGGCGAGTTGCGGCAGCTCACCGCCTTTTTTGCCTGGACCGCCTGGGCTTCCGTGGCCCGCCGTCCGGGGCGGTCCTATTCCTACACCAATAATTTCCCCTATGACCCCTTGGTGGGCAACACCCCGATCACCGAAGCCTATCTCTGGAGTGCTTTAAGCCTGATCACCCTGCTGGCTGGAACGGCGGCTATTCTCTTTGCCTTTGGCAAGTTCAGCTACTTAGGCTGGAGGGAGACACCCCAGACCAATCCGACCCTGGTGCCCGGCAAGGCCACGGCCGGCCAGCAGGCTACCGTTAAATTTTTTGTTATCGTCACTGTGCTCTTTTTGGCACAGACACTGATCGGCGCCGCTGTAGGACACAACCGGGCCGAACCGGGCAGTTTCTTCGGCCTTGACCTCTACCAGGTCTTTCCCAGCAATATTTTGCGCACCTGGCATCTGCAATTGGCCCTTTTCTGGATAGTCACAGCTTATATCGGGGGCGGGTTGCTGTTGGCCACGGCCCTGAGTGAGGGGGAGCCCCGCGGCCAGGTTGGGGGGATCAATGTTTTGTTTTGGGCCCTGGTCCTGGTGGTCGGGGGCAGCCTTTTGGGGGAGTTCCTGGGGATCCACAATCTTTTGGGAAAGCTGTGGTTCTGGTTCGGCCACCAGGGCTGGGAATATCTGGATCTGGGCCGGGGCTGGCAGGTCCTGCTGGCCCTGGGAATGGTGATCTGGGTCGTTTTGCTGTGGCGCCAGGTAAGACCGGCTTTGAGCGACCCCCAGCGCCGGGAAATCTCCATCCTGTTCATGGCGGCGGCCATGGCCATCCCTTTGTTTTATCTGCCGGCTTTTTTCTTCGGCAGCGCGACCAACTACACCGTGGTGGACAACTGGCGCTTCTGGATCATCCATCTTTGGGTGGAAGGCTTTATGGAGCTTTTGGTAACGGTCATGGTGGCCGTCACCTTTTTCCGAATGGGCCTGGTTTCCAGGCAGACTGCCGTCCGGGTCATTTGTCTGGATGCCATTCTCTTTTTGGGCAGCGGTATCATCGGCACCGGCCACCACTGGTATTGGACCGGTCAGTCTCAGATCAATCTGGCCTTTTCCGCCATGTTTTCCGCCATGGAGGTGCTCCCTCTGACCCTGCTGACTCTGGATGCCTGGGATTTTGTCAAGGTAACCCGTGGCGGCAACTCCATGGCCCTGCCGCATAAGTGGACCTTTTATTTTTTGATGGCCGTAGGCTTCTGGAATTTTGTAGGGGCAGGCATCTTCGGTTTTCTGATCAACCTGCCCATCATCAGTTATTTCGAGGTGGGCACTATCCTGACCCCTAACCACGCCCACAGCGCCCTTATGGGGGCCTTCGGTATGGAGGCCATGGCCTTGACGGTTATGGCCTTTCGTCAGGTGCTCAGGGATGAGGCCTGGTCACGGGTGGAAAGGTTTGTCCGGGTCTCCTTCTGGGGGCTTAATGTGGGTCTGGCCCTGATGGTCCTGGGAAACCTCTTTCCCGGCGGAGTGCTGCAAATGGTCGATGTCATGCAAAACGGCTACTGGCACGCCCGGGGCCTTGACTATGTCACCCAGGATTTTGTGCGTTTTATCGAATGGTGCCGCATGCCCGGGGACCTTATCTTTATCTTTCTGGGGGTCGTGCCCATGGTCTGGGCGGCCTTGC
>NZ_JBTSLF010000250.1:0-3256 GCF_054640775.1 Candidatus Aquicultor sp.
GAGGGTTATAAGAACCTAAGATTTCTAAAGCACGACCGTATGGATCACGGCTTTTTTCGGAAATAATCAGACGAAACATCTTTTTATTAGTTTTTCCTGATTGTGATAGTTTGATTGCTAACATAATTTTTTCTGAATTAATTATAGAAAATAATAGCTTTATTAATTAGGAAAGTCAAGGTTAATTTATTGGCTTAATTTCTCGGTGCGCTCGGTCGGCTTGAGCCGAAACGGCTTGGTCGGCTTGGACCGCCGTTCGAAGCGCCACGGCCGCCCCCGAAACTTGGTCGAGAACCGCCTCCGAATCCATTACCACCATTAGCTGATTTACCTTTTTCATCTTTCCATAAAGGGGCATTATCTTCTAAACCTTTCATGGTTAGATTAACGCGTCCTTGGTCATCAATTTCTTTAATCTTTACCGTTACAATATCACCGATATTTAAGAAATCACTTGGCTTTTCAATACGATATGGCGCTAATTCACTGACGTGGGCCATACCGTCTTGGTTAGCGTTTAAAGCGATGAAAGCGCCGAAATCAAGTAATCGGACAACCTTACCTTTGATAATTTCGCCAGCTTCGAAAACATGAACTATTTCTTTAACTTGTTTAACTGCCTCGGTAACGCCATCGGCATCAGTTCCGCAGATCATAACTAAGCCGTCGTCATCAATATCAATGCTAACGCCGGTCTCAGCAATAATCTTATTGATAATTTTTCCGCCGGGGCCGATAATGGCGCCGATCTTTTCCGGATCGACATGAAAACTGGTAATTCTTGGCGCGTATTTTGACAGGTCAGCGCGTGGAGCGGGAATTGCTTTTAAGATTACGTCTAAAATTTCATTTAAAGCCGCGCGGCCTTGGGTTAAGGTTTTAGTAATAATTTCTTCGGTCAAACCATCTGTTTTTGTATCTAATTGAATAGCGGTCAAACCCGAATTTGTGCCGGTGATTTTAAAGTCCATGCCGCCATCGCCGTCTTCTAAATCTTGGATATCGGTTAATACTTCCCATTTACTCATGTCATGATTTGAAGCCAACCCCATCGCAATCCCAACTACCGGCTTTTTAATCGGTACGCCGGCATCCATTAAGGCTAAAGTTGAAGCACAAGTTGAAGCCATTGAAGACGAACCGTTTGAACCCAGTGTTTCACTAACCAAACGAATTGTATAAGGAAATTCTTCTTTGGAAGGCAACATCGGCATTAAAGCTTTTTCCGCGAGAGCACCATGTCCAATTTCCCGACGGCCGGTTCCTCTTAAAGGAGAAGCTTCACCGACGGAATAAGGAGGAAAATTATAATGATGCATGTATCTTTTTTTGCTTTGTCCTTCTAAACCTTCAAGAGATTGTTCATCTCCGGGAGCGCCGATAGTTAAAATAGACATTACTTGAGTTTCACCGCGGGAAAATAAAGCGGTACCATGACAGCGCGGTAAAATTGCCACGTCAGCCAGTAATGGGCGGATTTCCGTTAGAGATCTTCCGTCAACCCGTTTTTTATCTTCAATAATTGCGCGAGTAATTTCCGCGTCAATCATTTCTTCAACTAATTTTTTAGCGACATATTTTCTTTTATCAGCGCCTAAATCTTTCGATTCTAGGTATGCATCTAGTTTTTCTTTAATCGCGGCAACCGCTAATTTTCTTTCGCCTTTAGTGTAATATACTTTATCGAATAAAATAGCCGGGATATTTTCTTTAAGCCAATCCTCGCCGATTTTTAATAATTCTTCTTTTTCGGCGGCCGCTTTCTGTTCATCTTCGTTTAATTCTTTTTTAACGATTTCCGAAATTCTTTTTGGCGGAACATTTTTCGCCAATTCTTTAATTAAATCAATCGCGACTTGCATTTCGCGTTGCCCGGCCATAATTGCTTTTAGCATCATGTCTTCCGGGACTTCATTAGCGCCCGCCTCAATCATCACGACTTTTTTGTCAGTTCCGGCGACGATTAAATCTAAGGCGCTTAAAGCTTGTTGTTCGTAAGTCGGGTTAAAGACTAATTCATTTTCGATTAAGCCGACTCTGATTCCACCGATTGGACCATTCCATTTTAGACCGGAGATGGCTAATACCGCCGAAGCCGCTAAAAGAGAAACAATATCATGATCGTTTTCTTGATCAACCGCTAAAACACTGACAATAACTTGAATGTCGCGGTTATCACCGGGCACAAAAAGCGGACGGATTGAACGATCAATCATGCGGCCGGTTAAAATCGCCTGATCAGTCGGTCGGCCTTCGCGCTTAATCCACCGCGAACCTTTAATAATTCCGGCAGCGTATAATTTTTCTTCCAGTTCAACTTGAAGAGGGAAGAAATCAACTCCTTCTCTTTCGTTTTTTGATTGGACGACAGTCGCTTGCACAACTGTTTCGCCATATTGGACCCAAACCGCGGCGTCGGCTTGTAAAGCGACACGGCCGGTTTTAATAATGAGAGGGCGGCCCAGCCATTCTCCTTTAAACACTTTTTCCATAATTTGTTTTGTCTCTGGCCGTCAAATTACAGAACTGTAATTTATACAGCACTATCTATTTAACGGTCAGAACTTATTATATTATTTTAATTAATTTTTTATTTTCTTTTATTATTGCTATAAATCAGAAATTTCTTATCGGCGCTTAGATCGATAAAATCATCCGCTTCTTCGATTAATCGAGATGAACAGGTTTTTCTAAAGGCCATAACTTCGACTAAACAGCCTTTATTGTTTTGCAGATAAGAAACGAGCGGTAAATAATCGCCGTCGCCGGAAACTAAAACGATAACGTCTAATTTATCGGCTAATTTAATTGCGTCAATCGCAATTCCAACGTCCCAGTCGCCCTTTTTCGCACCGCCGGCAAAGATTTGTAAATCCTTAACTTTTACTTCAAAGCCTTGCTGAGCGAGCGCGTCGATAAAAGGCGCCTCCTCTTGATTTTCCGTCTGGATAGCATAAGCAGTGGCCCGGATAAGTTTTCGGTCGGCCACTGCTTGCAATAAAATTTCTCGGAAGTTTACTTTTCGATTAAATAGATTCTTAGCTGAATGGTACATGTTTGAAACATCTACCAGAATTCCAACCCGTTGTTCTTTATGTTTGATCATTTTTTTTATTATTTTTCGTCGTCAGCAAGTTCGCCTTTCGGTTCTAAAACTTCATCGTCCGGATTAATATATTTCTTTTCTTTCTTTTTTTCTTCTTCGTCTTCTTCAATTAAATTTGCCGCAATTCTTAATTTTAATTTAGACGCCAAA
>NZ_JBTSLF010000251.1:0-3244 GCF_054640775.1 Candidatus Aquicultor sp.
ATGTCGGGTTTGTTGAAGCGACTCCAGGAGTCGATGATAAAGTAGCCGAGGCCTTCCTCTGTTGCAAAGGTCTCTGCGAAAAAGAGCACCGCGATGGCGGTCCCCGAGGCGATCCTGATGGCGGTAAATGTCTTGGGCAAACTCGCCGGATAAATCACGTGTTTATATATCTGCCACTTGGTAGCGCCGAGAGATTGCATCGATATGATCGATTGATTTGGTATCTCACGCGCCGCGTCTCGCGTCGTAACGAGAATCTGGAAGAAGACGATAACGGTTATCAGCACGATTTTTGATAAGTCCCCAATCCCTAAAAGGACGAGAAATATCGGTAAGAACACGACCTTTGGGATGGGATAAAGGATAAAGATAAGCGGCGCGAAAAAGCGGTCGAGGCGCTCTTCCCTGCCCAGGACCAGGCCGATTGGCAACGCCAGAATCATCCCGAGCGCGGTACTGACCAGAACCCGGTAGAGACTGATCGCAAAGTGGCGCGAGAGGTCCCCCGGCAACAAACGAAAGAAATCCACAAAGACGACCACCGGCGACGGCAAAGCCTGTAGTTTGAATATGGCCGCAAGCGCATACCAGATAGCAAAAAGCCCGACGGTCGCGCCGAGATATCCTCTTGCTTTATCCAACGCGGACACCGTCCTTTAGCATGCCGCGTAGTTTCGCACAGTGATCGTAAAAGCCGGGTGTGTTGCGATAGTCGTCCCCGCCCATCTCACCGTTATCGACCATCGAGGTGATCCGCCCTGGATTTATCCCCATGACCGCTATGCGCTTGCCGAGAAACGTCGCCTCTTCAATACTGTGCGTCACAAGGACAACCGTCAAAGGGCCTGGTAAATGACCGTTTCCGCTACTATCTACCTTTACTTTACCGTTAGCTTTGCGTTCAAGCCATATGTCGAGGACGGTATTTTGCAGTTCTTCTCGGGTGAGGGCGTCGAGCGAAGAAAACGGCTCATCCATGAGGAGTAAATCGGGGTCGAGTGAGAGCGAGCGCGCAATTGCCACGCGCTGGCGTTGCCCGCCCGAGAGTTGGCCCGGATACCGGTCGCGCATCTCCCAAAGGCCGAGACGCTCGAGAATCCTTCCTACCCTCTCCTTGATCTGCTCCTTCGGAACATGCCGCACTCGGAGACCGAGTGCGGCATTATCGAAGACGGTATTCCATTGAAACAACCCATAGTCTTGCAGGATCAACGCCGTCTGAAGCCGCTGTCCTTGTAACTCTTCGCCGTCAATCCTGATAGTCCCACGGGTCGGCTTGATAAGACCGCTTAATGTATAGAGCAGCGTCGATTTGCCGCAGCCCGAGGGGCCGATTATAGCTAGCGCGTCACCAGCCGGGACATGTAAATCAACGCTGTCAAGCGCCGTTACCGTCCGGCCGAGATTCTTGTAATCGACTCCAACGTTGAGAAGATCTACATCGGGCACTAGCTGGGCTGAACCTCCTGGTTGACCAGGTCTTTATACGTTAAACCGGGTTTGACGATATTCTTCTTGACCATCCAATCCAGTACCTGACCCACTTCATCCTTGGTCGGAAGCTGGACTTCGGGATAGGTATTGATTTTATACGAATCCTCGATCGGCTTTGGCAGTTTGGCTTTTTCGACCAGCAGTTTGCGGTAGGTATCAGGATTCTTATTAATCAAGGTTACGCCGTCATTTATGCCTTCGAGCAGGCTTTTGATTGCGGTTTTGTTCTCATCCTTACCAAGAAAATCTTTTCTGAACACAAGGACCGTCTGGGACAGGTTGGCGCCCTTGGTATCGTCGACGATCAAATGGGCACCTTGCTTTACGGCTAGGGCAAGCAATGGATCGGGCAACGCCGCGGCCTGCACCTTACCGCTCATCACGGTTTCCATGCGAACCGGCAGAGCTTTGATCTCGACTTTCTTGATATCGGGATCCTTGAAACCGTTTTCTTTAAGCAGCGAGTCGATAACGTACTCGGTGATGGTGTTGCTCGATGTGGCAATCGGCACGCCTTTAAGCTGGGCGGCTGTTGCTATGGTCGATTTCGGAGGCGCCACGATGCCGAAGCGCCCCTGATCCGGAGTGGCCCCGAGCAGAATGCTCACGATAGAAACCGGGGTGCCGCTTTGGTGCAGCGCGGCAACGGCGACTATGTCGCCCATGAAGCCGTCGATTTGACCGGCCTGAAGCGCCGCGTCGCGCTCCTGGGCGCTTTTAAACACCGTAACCTTTACATCGAGGCCTCTGTTCTTAAAAATCCCCTTCTGGTCGGCTACGTGGATAGCCAGAGTATCCTCGGTCGGAAGCGTCCCGACCCTGATGGTCGTTGGCATGGATGTCGCTTTCTCGGTTGCAGTTTTATCCGCTTCTGATGTACTCGTTGCGGTTTTCGTGGTGCTACAGCCGATCGCTAAAAGGCTGAGCGCCAGGATAAGTAAACCGGCAATGATTTTTCTCATTAATCTCCTCCTCGGTAAACATACTGTGTTTGGATAATGGCTACGCAAAAGCTCTATATTTTATGTACCTGGGTGGTGCCCAGGGCCGAATCGAATAGGCCGGACAAAAAACAAACTAAGCAGGATATTAGCACAAAACAGGGGTGTATTGTACCGTAGTGCGGTGAGTTTTCTGGTTAGGGGGATGTTGGATGATTGTGGTGGGTGGATGGGATGATAGAGGTAACGATGATGGTAAGTGCTAAAAATGTGGGCTCTTGGTGGATGGTCAATCTTAGGGCGGTGCTAAACAGCCCGGCTTTTTGGTAATACTGCTTCGGAGGTTGTGCTAAACAGCCCGGCCTTCCGGTGGTTGCCCTTGTCTCGCCTACAGATTCGCGACCTGCCTGCACGTGCCCTCCGTGAGGGATATCATCCTATCCGGCCCTATCGGGGGGCCACGGATGCTCTCCCACACTCCACGCACGCTCCGGCCCACGTCGCTCATATTCCGGCTCCGACAAGGACACCACCTCCCGGCCATACCGTTTAACCTTACCTTTGGAGAGCCCCAGTTATTGGATAGATAATTAACCATGGATACTTATTCCTGTGGATAGCACCGTTTTATCGGATAACCACTTACCTATGGATAGTTATGTCTGTGGACAGCGCCCTTTAGTTGGATATCCCTCATATTTGACACCCCTATAGTTGTTGGTGCTTGTAGACCTCATCTGTGGGCTTTAGCCTCCTATTGGATAATCCCAAAGATTCTTGTGCCCAGGGTATCACCCCGTAATTGAACA
>NZ_JBTSLF010000252.1:0-3234 GCF_054640775.1 Candidatus Aquicultor sp.
ACCGTTTCAAAATCAGCCCCTTAACAACCGCCGTTTCCAATTTGGGAATGGCCGTAACTTCTGCGCGAGGAATCGCCGCTTCGGGGACCGCTGGGGGCCTCCCGGGTGATAATACCAACGCCTTAGCTATATCAAGTCTTATTAATAGCCATATTACGGCCCTTGATTCAGATACTATTGCCAATTTTTATGAAAGGTTGGTGGCGAAGGTCGGGAACCAAAGTCAAGCGGCGTCGGATGAATTGACGTTTTACGATAATTTTTTGGCTCAGCTCAACACCCGGCGTGATTCGGTTTCCGGTGTCAATTTGGATGAGGAAGCGTCTAATTTAATCATCTTCCAGCGTGCCTATCAGGCTGCCGCCCGATTGATAAAGACCGCTGACGAAATATTCCAGACCATACTTAATTTATAAAGGATAGGTTCGGTTTTATATGAGAGTTGCTTCATCCATGCTCTATAATCAATTAGCCCGGGGATTAAAAAATAATCTCACCGAACTCAATGAGTTAAGTGCTCGATTGGCTACGGGAAAAAAAATCAGCACTCCCTCCGATGATGTCTTGGGGACCGTAAAGGCTATGGATTATAAACTCTCCATCAGCCAAAACGACCAATACGGTCAGAACCTGACCGAGGCCAATAACTATCTTGAATTTAATGATGCAGTGTTGAGTCAAGTTTCTAATACCCTGAAGGAATTAAAAACTCTGGTTTACAATGGAGGCGATACTCTGGGGACCGTTGAAGATAGGGCCTACTCTGCCGAGGAAGCGGCTAATCTGCGTGATTATCTCCTTGACCTTTCCAACAGTCAATTCAGAGACTGTTATATCTACTCCGGATTTCAATCGGATCAAAAGGCTTATGCCTACGATGCGGTTAATCATAGTTATGCCTACCAAGGTGACAGTGGGCAACTCCGACTACCGATTTCTAAAGAAATGAACCAGACGATTAATGTCGTCGGGAGCAGTGCCGATGCATCCCTCTCAACGGCCTTCAGCTATACCCTGCAGGGCGTGGAGTCTACGATTTTATCTGACGGAAGCACAGTGTCTTACACAGCTGTTCCGGATACGGTTTTAGGAAAAACATCCATTGAAGTGTCCATCACCCATCCCGATCATCCCGGAGATCCTGATTATGAAGATCATTTCAGTTTCTCGAATTTCATGGATATGGCCAATATCTTAAGCAGTGCCTGGCAATATCAGAAAACGGATGGGACCTCCTTAAGCCAATCCCAAGCCATGAGGCGTATTCAATCCCTTTCCATCCCCTTGGAGAAAGCCACGAAACAGGTTTTAACGGTTCAGTCCGAAATGAGCACATGGCAGGTTCATCTGACGAATCAAAAGTCCAGACTGGAGGCCGGTACGGTAAATCTTAAAAATAACCTGACCGATGCCGAAGATGCAGATATGACGGAGACCGCTGTGGAACTCCAAAAACTGACGACCTCTTTAGAGGCGTTGAGAATTTCATCATCCAAAATTCTTTCACAATCCTTGTTCGATTTTTTAACCTAAGGGATATGCCGTGCCATTAAAAATATCACTAAAATCCGGAGAACGCGTGATTATCGGGGGTGCGGTTATCACGAATGGCAGAATTAAAAGTGACTTGTTTGTTGAAAATAAGGTCCCGATATTACGGCATAAAAATATCCTGAGTATTAAAGATGCTGACACCCCTTGCCGGCGGATTTATTTTGCTATTCAGTTAATGTATATGGACGAAGGCCAATTGGCCGAACACCATCAGACTTACTGGGAATTGGTCAAAGAACTTATTACGGCGACCCCAAGTGTTTTAGGATTGATTGATCAAATCAGTGAACAGATTTTAGGCAATCGTTACTACCAGGCCCTTAAACTGGCCGGAAAATTGATCGAATATGAGCAGGAGGTATTAAACCGTGTATCAGAACCAATACAAAGCCTATGACAGTATGCACAAAGAAACACTCTCCGGTAATGCCCTCGAATCCTCGGTTTTAATCCGGGCGGCCCAAAAACTTAAAGATTGCCAAGAACATTGGGATTCAGAGAATCGGGAGTCCCAGTTTAAAGAAGCCCTTCGGTTTAACCAAATGATCTGGAGCATTTTTCAGGGAGAGCTGTCCCGGGAAGAGAATCCTCTGCCCATTGAGATAAAACAACAACTCCTGACCATAAGCGCCTATATTGACAAAACGATATTTGAAGCCATGGCCAACCCAGTTCCGGAAAAGCTTACCGCCCTTATCCAGATCAATCAAAATATTGCAGCCGGCTTAATGTCTTCTCCCGACAAGAGTCAATAGGGGTGGCTTCCTAGCCGCTCATTAGTTCTGCCTTTCGTAGGGATGAGCGGCATTCTTTGATTTTTCTAGGTACCAGAAAGTACGACATAACCCTTAAGGATTTTCAGGCCTTGTTAAGCCCAGGGCAGGGAACTTTTTAAAGCCATCTCAGTTTTGATTTTTTGAGGTCTATCCATATTAATGACACCAATCCCGAATTCCCCTGTTATCCTCAGATGGGTTATGGATAAAAGTCCTTTTCTCTACTAACCATATTGTTTCCTTCTGAGAAACTTCTAAAGTTTTGATGTTTTTGACCGATAGGAAGTATAAGGTGAAAAGCACCCAAACCAGGGAGGAAACCAGATGTCAACCTCACCAGTGAACTATCCGGAAGTTATTCGTTTTTATGAGAGGGTTACTCGTCTTAAGCCCGCTTCTTTTGCTGATCGGGGCCAGAATAGCAGCAACGATCTGTTGAATATTTCTGCCGAGGCAAAGAAGAAGTTCGTTCTTAAACTGGCCTTCAATGAAGTGTTGGAAAAGATAAAAAAATAATTGAAGTGTAAAGAAAAATCTATCACCGGGATTTGATATGAAAAAGAATGGAATCAAGATATTAGTCGTCGATGATGATGAGATCGTCCGAGAAGTTATTATCTCCCTTTTGAGCAGTGAAGGGTATGCCGTCAGGTCGGCTAAAGATGGATTGGATGCCATTAAAATCCTTAAAATGGAAAATATCAATCTGGTTATCACCGACCTGAGGATGCCCGGCGCCGATGGGATTGAGGTCCTCAAAGAAGCTTTAAAAATGGACCCTGACCGTGCGGTGATTATCCTGACTGCCTATGGGACCTTGGATACGGCCCTGAAGGCCATTCGGGAAGGTGCCTATGATTACATGACCAAACCCTTTAAGATGGAGGAAATGATTATCCGGGTC
>NZ_JBTSLF010000253.1:0-3212 GCF_054640775.1 Candidatus Aquicultor sp.
TATCTGGGGTATAATCAGCATGGTCCTCAGCCCCTGTAATATGGCCTCCATCCCTTTAATCATCGCTTATGTGGGCGGGCAGGAAAAATTAGTCCGGGCCCGTCAAGCCGGTTACTATTCCCTGGCTTTTATCTCCGGCCTTTTTATCACCATCACTCTGATTGGGGTTATCTGTGCCCTCTTGGGCCGGATGCTGGGGGATATAGGCCCCTATTGGCAGATCCCGGTGGGGTTGATCCTGATCTGGTTGGCCCTGGGTATGGTTGGGGTCGAGAAATGTTCCCTGTCGGGAAGTTTTTTATCCCGTCTCAATATAAAAGGGCTGAAGGGGGCTTTGGTGCTCGGTCTGGCTTACGGGTTCCTTTCCGGGTCCTGCACCTTCGGATTTTTTGCCCCTATTCTGGCCATCATCACCATTCAAAAAATGGTACTCCACGGGATCATCCTTATCCTGTTCTTTGCTCTGGGCCAATGTCTGCCCATTTATATTGCCAGCAATTTCACGGCAGCGGTCCGCAAGGTGATCGAAAACCAGTCTTGGCAAACCGGCGGTCATTGGTTCCGCCGCGGCGCCGGGGTGCTTATCGGCCTTCTGGGCCTTTATTTTATTATCGGTCCTTTTCTATCCAAATAACCCGCTATCTGACCCTTTTTTCTTGACTTCTTTTGTCTTCCTCATTATATCTCAAGCCGTTAAAAATTCAGATCAAAAATCTGAGCGGAAAGCCCTGGTATCTGGCCGCGCTGGCCAGCTGGGGGATAGCTCTCCTTGAATACCTGATCCAGGTCCCGGCCAACCGCATCGGTTACACGGCCATGAACCTGGGGCAACTCAAAATACTCCAGGAACTAATCACCCTTTCGGTTTTTGTTCCTTTTTCCATTCTTTATATGGAACAACCTCTGAGGCTCAATTTTCTCTGGGCCGGCCTGTGCCTGCTGGGGGCGGTGTATTTCATTTTTAAATCATGACCTTAAAATTAAAGCGCCCTATTTGAGGTATTGCTTTTTTCTAACCTCTTTGCTAAATTACTTCCAAGTTTCGGGGATGGAGTCCCCCTCACAACCGCCCGGACCGGGATGATGACTCCTACCGCACAGGCTACGGCGGTAATGGAGTCGTTAATCTGCAACCAGGAAGCCGCCGCAAGGCGGTTTTTTTTGACCTGTGTCCAGACCAGAAAAATATTTTTAAAGGAGGATTCCATCATGGAACATATCTTTACCATCGCCGCTCTATGGCTGGGTCTGGCTGTTATCTCGGCCATCATCGCCTTCCACTTAAGGATATCAATCGCTTTAATTGAAATCTGTGTTGGTGTGCTCACGGCCGCCGTGGCGGGTTACCTGGGCTGGCTGGAGGCCTTGGGTTCCAATTTGGAATGGCTGCGGTTTCTGGCTGCTTCGGGGGCCGTCCTGCTCACATTTTTGGCCGGGGCCGAACTTGAACCGGAGGTTTTACGAAGCAAACTGAAAGAAGTAACGGTGGTCGGCCTGGTCGGATTTTTTGCACCTTTCTTGGGATGTGCAGCAGTTGCCCGTTATGCCCTGGGTTGGAACCTACAGGCCAGTCTGCTTTGCGGCGTGGCCCTTTCCACCACTTCGATGGCCGTGGTCTACGCGGTGATGCTGGAAACGGGATTCAACAAGACCGATTTCGGTAAAGGTATTCTGGGGGCCTGCTTCATTAACGATCTGGGCACGGTGATTGCACTGGGATTGTTGTTCGCCCCTTTTACTTACAAGACCGTCATCTTCATCGTCGGGACTACGGTGGTACTGGCGATTTTACCTTTAACCAGTCGTTGGCTGAATCGCATTTAAGGCCATCGTACTGCAGCCATTCGCACCAAATGGGTTATCCTGGTCCTTTTCGGCCTGGGTGCCTTAGCGCTTTGGTCCGGGAGCGAAGCAGTGCTTCCTGCCTATATCATAGGCATGGTTTTGGCGGAGTTTTCGAATGGAGACACCTTCTGGATTCGACGCCTTCGGACCCTGACCGTCGGGTTTCTTACCCCCTTCTATTTTCTTCGCGCCGGAACTTTCGTTTCTCTGCCGGCCCTTGTCTCCGCCCCGGTAGTCTTTCTGTTCTTATTGGGTGGGAAGGTGATTTCGAAAATATTCGGCCTCTATCCGGTTATAGGCCGGTTCCGCCGGAATCGGGACGAACGCTGGTATTATACCCTGTTGATGTCCACCGGACTCACCTTTGGAACGATCTCGGCCTTGTATGGGTTTTCCCACAACATCGTAACCCAGACTCAATATTCCTTTCTGGTGGCTACGGTTATAGCCAGCGCCGTAGTTCCAACCCTGATTGCCGGACTCGCTTTCCTGCCCCGTCACCTTCTGCCTGAACCGGAACATAGGGTTGAGCTGATGCCACGGGAAGAAGATTCGAGTGAGGAAGGATAAGGGTTCTTTCTTTTATCCTAAGCTGGAAGGGAAGTAACCTTTAGGAGGACCAGGGCGCCATTCTCAAACCTCAAAGGAGGCAAACCCGGAGAAGCTTTAATTTTCTGATCGTTCTTAGCAGTCTCCCGGCATTCATCCCCGAAATCATCAGGTAATCCTTCGAGAAATCGGTTGAGGTTCTCTCCTTTCAGCCAAATCCCCTTGGCCAATAAAGGGGGGCCCAGTTCCGGAACCAAGAGATTGAAAAGCTTTAAGATGATTCGGCCTTCCTTTTGGGGAATCACCTCGCCACCTTCCGAAAAAGTAATCGATCGGCGCAGAGAGGCAAAAGCCCCTCCCCGGCGCAGGGTGGCCCCCACCAGACCCGGCATAGCTGCCGAAAGGGCCAGGGTCGATCCGTCCCGGACCATCGCTTCCCCCAGATTATCCACGGCCTTCCCGTCCAGAAAGATGGTTTGAATCCTGTTTTCCAGGTAGTCGTGAGGTATTTCCAGATGGAGGGTGAGCAGATCTTTGATATTTCCTCCCACCTGAGTTTTTATGATGACCCCTTGCTGGAACAATGGGAAAAAGTGATAAAGGGCGCTTTTATTTATGGTCAAATAAAGGGTCTGTTCCATCAATCCCCCAATAAAAAAGGGAGGCCCGATAAAGACCTCCCTTGGAAATTAAAAAATTAAATGACTACCAGTTAAAAACCTGATCCAACTCCTCATCTTTCACCTGGAAGGTGACATTATGTGGGGCCAGTTTTTCATTTTTGAAAAAGTCCGGCAGACGGTCTTGTTGGGCAGTAA
>NZ_JBTSLF010000254.1:0-3183 GCF_054640775.1 Candidatus Aquicultor sp.
ATTCCTCAAACAGGGATCGTTCAGATCGATGATGACTGTGAAATCGGGGCCAACAACACCATTGATCGGGCGACATTCGGCAAAACCTGGATCAAGACCGGAGTCAAAACGGACAATCTGGTCCATGTGGCCCACAACGTGGTAGTCGGGGAACATTCCCTTCTGATCGCCCAGGTCGGCATATCCGGAAGTACCACCTTGGGAAAAGGGGTCATTCTGGCCGGTCAGGTCGGGGTGGTCGGGCATATTACTATTGGGGATGGGGTTACGGTGGGGCCGAAATCTGGTGTGGCTAAATCCATTCCGGCCGGTGAAGTGGTTTCTGGAATAACGACCATGCCCCATCAAACGTTTTTACGGACCCGACTTCTCATACCGCGATTGCCTGAGATGGCCAAGCAATTACGGGCCTTGGAGGACCGGGTTCGTCTCTTGGAAGCCGAATTAATAAAGGAGAAGGAAGACCATGGAAATAAGTAATGAGGAAATCCAAAAGATTCTGCCCCATCGATATCCCTTCTTATTGTTGGACCGTATATTGGAATTTACGGCGAATGAAAAAGTGGTCGGATTGAAAAATGTAACGGTCAACGAACCTTTTTTCCAGGGCCATTTTCCGGGAAAACCAATCATGCCCGGGGTTTTGATCGTTGAAGCCCTGGCTCAGACGGGGGGGATTCTGGCCTTCAAGTCCAATCACCGACTCTTAGGGAAAAGTCTGATTTATCTTCTGGCCATCAATAAGGTCAAATTCAGGAAGCCGGTGGTTCCGGGAGATCAACTGATCTTAGAATTGATAGCTCTGCGCCGGGGGGAAAAAGTCTGGAAGATGCAGGGCAAGGCCTTTGTCCGGGAAAACCTGGTGGCCGAGGCGGAGATTACGGCCAGCATTTCCGACGAAAAAGAGACGCCGGCCGGGGAGGAGACTTAATGTCCACACATAACATCCATCCAACAGCGATAATTGGTCCTCAGACCGAGTTGGGAGAAAATGTCATTATCGGACCCTATGCAATCATTGAAGGTGAAGCTTTTATTGATTCCGGGACACAAATCGGCGCCCATGTCTATATCGACCGCTATACCCGGATCGGAAAGAACTGCCGGATTTCACCTTTTGCGTCCATTGGAACTCCTCCGCAAGACATAAAATTCAAGGGGGAAAAAACCCAGGTCGTTATTGGCGATGGAAACGACATTCGCGAATATGTCACTATCAACCGAGGAACTTCAGGAGGAGGGGGTTCAACCACCATAGGCAATCAGAACCTGATAATGGCCTATTGCCATGTGGGGCATGATTGTCAACTGGGTAATGGAATAATTATGGTCAATTTGTCCATGTTGGCCGGTCATGTGGTCCTCGAAGATTATTCCCGTCTTAATGCCCTGGTGGCTGTCCAGCAATTCGTTCGGGTGGGGGCTTATGCCATGGTAGGAGCGAAGTCAGGGGTAAGAAAAGATATCCTCCCTTATGTCTTCGCCGATGGGGATAAGGCCAAATTGTTGGGGCTGAACACCATCGGATTAAAACGTCACGACTTTTCCGATGAGGTCATCACCGCCTTGAAAAAAACATATCAAATTGTTATTCGTTCTCACCTGACCGTTCAGGAGGCCTTGAATCGGGTTGAAAAGGAAGTCCCTTCTATTCCGGAGGTTAGACGATTTTTAGACTTTATACGAAATTCCCAGCAAGGCATAACTCGATGATGATGGGTTCTTCTCCTATCGGTTTGATTGCCGGCAACGGGGATTTCCCTCTTTTGATTGCCAAGGCCGTGCGACAGGAAGGGAAAAAAATGGTGGCCGCCGCCCATTTAGGGGAAACCCGGGGTGAACTGCGGTCCCTGGTGGAAAATATTTGTTGGATCCGACTGGGAGAGTTTGGGAAACTGGTCCGGTTTTTTAAAAAGCAAGGGGTAAAAGAAGTCCTGATGGCCGGTGGGGTCGATAAAAAAAAGATGTTTTCCAAAACCCGGCCGGATATGGAAGGACTTTCACTCCTGGACAAAATGGGGAATAGAAAAGATGACTTTATTTTGAGAATGGTTGCCGACCAATTGGAGAAAGAAGGATTTCAAGTTTTTCCCTCAACGGCTTTTCTCCCTTCTCTGTTAGCCCCTCCGGGAGTTTTGACTAAACGCCGGCCTACAGCCGAGGAAGAACGGGACATCGAATTCGGATGGCCTCTGGCCAAGGAACTGGGAAAGTTGGATATCGGGCAGTGCCTGGTTGTCCGGGATGGGGCCGTATTGGCCCTGGAAGCCATTGAAGGGACTGATGAGACCATTCGGCGGGGAGGAAAGCTGGCCCGCAAGAAAGCGGTGGTCATCAAGGTTAGTAAACCCTTTCAAGATCTTCGTTTTGATCTCCCGGCCGTTGGAGAGCAGACTATCCAAACTATGAAAGAGGTAAAAGCCGGGGTCCTGGCCATCGAGGCCCATAAGACGATTATCTTTGACCGGGAGGCCACCGTTCGTCTGGCCAATAAGTATCGGATGGTTATTGTTTCGAAGTAGGGCATTAGAAAAAACCTTCGTCGTTGAGCGTTCGTTGTTCATCGAAACCGATTTTCGTGTTTCTTAGCTTCAATAGGTTAGGAATTGTGCCTGACCAAAATTAGAAAAGAACAAAATGGAAAAAATTAAAATCGGCGTTGTCGGAGTCGGACACCTGGGAAAATACCATGTGGAGAAGTATGCCCGGATGGCGGGTGTCGAATTGGTGGGGATTGCCGACATTTCTCCGGAAAGGCGGGAGGCCTTATCCCGTCAATACGACATTCCCGGATATGAAGATTATCACCGATTGATTTCCCACGTTGATGCGGTCAGTATTGTGGTGCCGACCACGCAACACGCTTCTGTGGCCATGGATTTTTTAGATCAGAAGATTGATGTTCTGATAGAAAAACCTATCAGCAGGTCCATATCCGAAGCGGAAGAATTGATTGCTTTGGCCGGGACCAGGGGCTGTTTGCTGCAGGTGGGACATCTGGAACGGTTCAACCCGGTCTACCTGAAAGTAAAACCTTATATAAAAAACCCCCTGTTCTTTGAAAGCCATCGATTGAGCCCTTTCAAAGCCAGGGGCATCGATGTGGATGTGGTTCTGGATTTAATGATCCATGATTTGGATTTGATATTGCACCTGGTTCAATCCCCGGTCGCGCAGATTCAT
>NZ_JBTSLF010000255.1:0-3196 GCF_054640775.1 Candidatus Aquicultor sp.
CACCATCTAATCATAGTCTCGATTGATGACATGGCAAGCGGATCAACGGTGATTAACTGTCCAAGTCTCCCTCTTTCCCGGCCATGAACGGTTCGGCGCGGCGGTCGTCGTACATTAGAATCGTCGCATATTCCGGGTCGTACCGATGATCGACGCCGACGATCGACGGGTATTGCGGCCCTTCGTTTTGCCCGGATGCGATCGTGGTCCGCAGGGAGCAGCCCCGGCCGGTGATCTTGTCGGTCTTATCGCCGACGAGATAGTACGTCACGATGCGGCCGATGGTCGCCTGTCCGGCAAACCGGGGCAGTTCGTGGGATGCCCGGCGGGCCTCGGCGTGCGAGACGGCGGCGGCGGTGTCGTCGCGTTCCGCGAACCGTCCGGCATAACGGCCGTCCAAGACGAAATGCCGCTTGTAGTAATCGCGGGCATCATCGCGACGGAGGATCGTGTACGAGGTCGGCGAACCCGGCCGCTTCGCCGCGATGGCCTTGATGCCCCGGTCGCCTTCAATCGCACACGTCAATAGCAGGTGGAAGTACGGCCGTCCTTCCGCCGCATTCGGGGTCGTGAGGCAGTCGATGAGCCGGACAACGCCATTAGCGAAATAGGTCGCCCCGGCTGCCTTGCCTATCTTCCAATTGTTCGGGTCTTGCATCGTGAGCTTGACGCCGCAACGATCGCCGAGCAGTTCCCAGCCGCCATTCGCCACGGTTCGCACGACCGGAACCGTCGCGTCGATTTGCGGCCGTTTGATGCCCGGCACGGGACCGCCGTTGTAGCCGACGATCAGGCTCAACGTCGCCTTGGCCTTCTTACCGTTCGCGTCGAGTTCCAGCAGCGTCTTGAGTGCCGGGCGGCGGCGGATCGCGTACCGGCGAATCAGGCTCGGATCACTACGGGACGGGGTCGGCGGGCTTTCCAGTCCGTCCTCCTGGATCAGCATGGTCAGGTCGGCTGCCGTGTAGTTCATCTCCGCGCCATCCCAGAATCCGTCCGAGCCGTTCTCGTTGAGGTGAAAAACGGTGTACGTGTTGTCCTGGGGCATCAGGATGAAATTTGCCTGATATCGGCATGGGTCGGTCTGGACGGCGAACGAATTGATAATTTCGCGGCTATCACGGGTGAACGACAGGGACGTGAGGTTCGATTGCGACGAATCGGCCACTTGCCCGGCGGGCTGCAATTTGAGCGGCTGAATCGTGACCGGCTCATCCTTGCGGTAGATGTCGAGCCACCAATCGGGCTTGCCGGTCTTGGTCGTGTCGAGTCGCCACGCACACGCGAATCCGTGCGGTGCGATCAGTTCTTCCAACGCGATCGGCGACGGCTTATCGGTGCAATCGAAGTCCTGGCACGTGATGTCATATTCACTGTACGTCGTCGGGTCTTTCGGGTCATAGGTCGTCGCAGAACCCTTGGGCGCACGGGTGACGAGGATATGCGAGAGCGTGTCGAAATCGGGCCGACGGGTGTAGGTTTCGTACTTGTTCCCCATTAGGATATACTTGGCCGCCAACAGGATCGTCCATTGCCGGGCGTAGACCTTGGACGTGCCGCCGACGGTCGGGTCCGGGTTCGCGAAATCGGCATCCATGAAAATCGAGAACGGCGGCGATTGCGTGCTGCCGTTGAGCAACGAATATGCGACCATCACGTAATCCGATGCGTTGCCGCCGGAACCGTCATCCAGGAACGGTGAGCAGTTCTTCTTGCCGTCCGGGTTGAACCGGGCGGGCAGGTCGGTTTTCATCGCGGATTGCGAGGTGTTCGGCGTATCGGAACCACGCCAGAGCGCACCCGTGATCGGCGTATCGAATTCGCGGACCGGGTAGCCCATCGCCGTGAACGGGCAGGCTTCGCCGGTCGCCGAGACTTGCGCATCCGGGGCGGTCGTGAAGCCATCGAACAAGATCACGAACGAGCCGTCGGGCCGGTCCATCAGCACGGCGATCCGGTCGTCCGGCTTCAGCACATACGGATTCTTGGAATCGAGGGCGAACACATCCTCGAATCGGGTCGGGGGCAGTTTCCGTTTCCGTTCGTCGGGCGTGGCCTGAGCGTATTCGAGCGTCGTGTCATCGAATTTATAGATGAATTCCGCTGTTGGCGGGTTGCCCCCTTCCCGCCACGAATCGCCGAGCGGCCGGACGTTGGGCAGGAGCTGGTATTTCTCTTGCCCCTTGGCCCCCGTCACCTTCACGACGCGGATCGTGCCGGGGATCGGATCAGCTAGGAATTGCGGCGGACTGAACTTCACCGGAGCGGCCATGAGGATTCCTCGGTTTTCGCCAATTGGCGAATGGTCAGCCGGGCCTATAATGAATGGGTGGACAACTCAAACGGAGGACGGAAGCAATGGCTGACGATGCAATGACCGCACTCGGCGAGGCGCTGGGCCTGCGGCTGAAACGCACTGGGGCCGCGTGCGAGTGCCGCAATCAGACCGAGGTCGATGAGCAGGTGCCTGGCATGCACGAACTGGACGTGCCGTTTCGCGAGTTGAGACTGATCGGCATGGAAGGGCCGGTGGACTTGACGAGACTGACAGTCCCGCGTGTGTACGGCACATACCTGCTGGACGCGCTGACCGGACTCGGTCGCACCCATCGGGGCGAGCCGTTCTCGGAAGACGAAGGTCATCTAAACCGCGTCACCATTTCCGGTGGCGACACGCCGCTCCACCCGGCGTGGATTCGGTCGATCCGCGACCAGTGCCAGGCGGCGGGGGTCGAATTCGTGTTTGAGTCCTGGGGAGAATTCGGGCCGTGTGAACTCTATCCGATTGGTTCGGGTCCGCTATCAGTCATTACGTCCGCCGGGCGTCACCTCACAGGGAAAGGTGTTCTCGACGATCCGGATGATGCTGGGGCTGAGATCATCGCTCGCGTCGGCCGCGACAAGACCGGCCGCATGCTCGACGGACGGGAATGGCTGGCCTCGGATCAGACCGTCAACCAGGCCGTTCCGGACCAGACCGCGTGAACCTTGTCGTACTGTGCCGCCAGTGTGGCCGTGCCGCCGGAGGTCGTGGCCACGGTCACGCTATTCGCCACGGCATCGGTCTTGACCACCATGATCGGCAGGCCCGCTTCGGCGGTCGTGAGCGTCGGGAGCGTAATCGCGATTGCGGCGGCAGTCGCGTCCGCCAGGATCAGCCCGTCGGCAATCGTCGGCGTGTCCGTCGCGGCCGTAA
>NZ_JBTSLF010000257.1:0-3172 GCF_054640775.1 Candidatus Aquicultor sp.
TTTTCATCGGGGTTTTTATTTCAGTCCTTTTCATTTCCGGAGTTTATGGGGACCAGTCACCGATCGGTATTGATGTTATACAACCTCATACCATCCGTATAGGCAGTTTTTTCCCCGGAGGAAAAGTAACCGTCCGGGCGGTGGTACCTCATGGAGATCAAATCGCCTTCAGGATACTAGGAGCCCGGGAAGAATTAACCCTGATGCGCAAGGGAAGGGTGAGCGGCTTATGGATGAATGTCCAACAAATTCATTTTAAAAATTTGCCTAAGGTTTATCTTCTTTGGACTTCCGAAAAATTGTCTTCCATGGAAGCGGGAGGGGCAACCCCAGGGATGAAATTGAATTATCTGTCTGTACTCTCCGGAAGCCTGGAGACCACAAATCAAGAGGAAAGATCCCTCCTGCTCAATGAATTGATTAAATTAAAGGAGACTGATAAACTTTACCATGTCGTTGAGAGTACAGTCCGGATAAAACCTTTGGAGAAAGGGGTTTGGGATCAAGCTGATGCCGTGTTGGAACTGCCACCCAAAATTTATCCCGGTTCCTATGGGCTTGAACTGCTGGCCTTTAAAGAGGGAAACGGCCGGTTGCTCCATTCCAGTACCCTTGAAGTTAAATTGGTCGGATTTCCGGCTTTGATATCCGGTTTGGCCATGGGGAAAGCATTATGGTATGGGATCCTGGCCGTATTCATCGCGTTGGTCAGCGGTCTGCTCATCGGGATTGTTTTCAGCTCCAAAGGCGGGCATTAGATTTTTGCGACCGTAGATCTGAGAATTTGTCTCTAATTTTATTTGATAAGCGAGATCGTACCCCTCTATCAAGCATCATTACTATTGGTAAGCCGTATCATTTGTAAAAAGAGAAAGATGTTGCATGTTAAACCCCATTAAATATTTTTTGGGACGTAAAAAAAATGAGGAAGAGCTATCCCTCCAGTTCCTTTTCCAGACCTTCAGGGAACTTTTGGATTACAATAACCAGGCCTTGGAATTCATGGCCGATATGGGCGAGAAACTCGGGGGCGATTATCTTTTTGACAAACAATATATTGAAACCGTGACCAATCAGTTGGAAGAGGTGGTCTACAAAGTCGTCTATGACCTCAATTTAATCACCCCCAAAAAATACTTAGACCTTTTTGATGTTTTTGAAAAGGCAAAAATGGAAATCCATGCAGAACTGGATTCCCGGTTCACCCTCCCCAAAGGGGAATATGTTTATCCTCTGAGGGACCTGACCAAAGAAATGTCTGATTATGTAGGGGAAAAAATGGCCACCTTAGGGGAACTCCAAAATCGGTTGGGATTAAAGGTCCCCGAGGGGTTCGTCATATCCACCTATGCCTTTAAACAATTTATTGAGTTCAACAAACTGGAAGAATGGGTTGCCCCTTTAAGCGAAGGGAAGTTTAAGCAAGAGGTTATGGAGGAAAAGGCCAACGAACTAAAAGAACTGATCCTCAAGGCCAAAATTCCTCCGGAACTCAAAAAGGCCATTCGAAAAGCCCTCTCTTCCTGGAAAGATACCCCTCTCAGCGGCTGGGCGGTCCGCAGCAGTGCCCTGGGTGAAGACAGTCAAATCAGTTATGCCGGTCAATATACCACCGTTCTAAATGTTCCTTCTGCTCAAATCGACTTAGGCTACAAGCAGGTTGTGGCCAGTTTGTTTTCTCCCCAGGTCATGAGTTACCGAAATGAAAGGGGCAGCAAACAACAGGAAATGGCTATGGCCGTTGGGTGTTTGCCCATGATCTCCCCCCAGGTCAGCGGGGTCATTTATACCGCTGATCCCAATGGATTGGATGGGGAGGAGATGATCCTGGCGGCTTCTTGGGGTTTGGGGAAGCTGGTGGTGGATGGCGAAGGAGAAGTGGACCAATATAAGGTTTCCAAAGCCGATCCTTATCCGATTTTATGGCAACATATCGGGAAAAAAACAAAACAGTACGCCTTGGAGGAAGGAAAGGGTATATCTCTGGTTTCAGTTCCTGCGGATAAACAGGAAGTGCCTTGCCTGGATGACTCTCTAATGCGGGAGATTATCGACGGCGCCCTCCGGATTGAACAATACATGAAATCCTTTCAAGATATTGAATGGGCCGTCGATCAAAAAGGACAGGTTACTTATCTCCAGGCCCGCCCGCTTCAGTTTTCAGGGAAATTAAAAATGGATAAAAGCCGGCTGATTACCGCCGCTCAAAACTATCCGGTCCTTTTAAAAGACCAGGGGGTAATTGCCAGCAGGGGGATCGGAGCCGGGATTGTTTTTCAAGTTCAATCCGAGGAAGAAAGTCAGCTTTTTCCCCGAGGTGCGGTTCTGGTCTTAAAACATACCTCTCCGCGAATGTCCAAGCTGGTCCCCCTGGCCAGTGCGGTGGTCACTGATATCGGGGCGGTTACCGGCCATATGGCCACGATCTGCCGGGAATTCCGGGTTCCAACCATCGTGGATACCAATTCGGCTACTCAGATCTTGAAGTCCGGTATGGAAGTGACCGTCGACGCCGAGGAGAATGTAATTTACCAGGGGATTGTCAAGGAACTGTTAACCGCCCAACTGATCGAAAAAATACCCTATGAAGAAACTTATGAATTCAAGCTGCTCCGCCGGCTGCTCAAAAAAATATCCACGTTGAATATTACCGACCCCCAGTCCAATGAGTTTGATCCGGCTCATTGTAAAACTTTCCATGACATCATCCGATTTGCCCATGAAATGGCTGTAAGAAAAATTGCCCAAGGCATTCACCCCAGTCAACTGAGTTTTATTCATTCGTTGAACAAACTTAAACTGCCCATTCCCCTTAATTTGACAATCCTCGATATTGGGGGGGGTATTAAAAAGGGCATTTCCTCAAATGAAATAACCCTGGATGAAGTCGATTGCCGGCCTCTTTCGCTTCTGTTACGGGCTTTGATTGCACCCGGGGTGTGGCAGTCCCAGCCGGTTGATCTGGATCTTAAAGGATTTATGTCCAGCTTTACCCGTAACCCCTCCACAGAGGCCCTTTCCACAGAAAGGCTCAATATAAACCTGGCCATTGTTTCCAAGGAATACCTCAATCTGAATCTGGGTCTGGGGTATCATTTTAACCTGATTGACGGCAATCTGTCCGAGGACCGGGACAGCAATTATATCTATTTTCGTTTTTTTGGAGGGGTTA
>NZ_JBTSLF010000258.1:0-3171 GCF_054640775.1 Candidatus Aquicultor sp.
TACTCTCAAGGAAGGATTGTTTCGATCCTTGAGGGAGGCTATTGTCTTAACCGGCTGCCGGAACTCATTAATAATCACGTAAAAATACTATTGGCCGATAACCGCCTGAGGATAAAAGAATCAACCACTACATAGACTAATAACGGAGGCATTATGTTTATCGATCGATCTATGACCAAAAATGTAATCACTATTAAACCGGAGGCCGGCATTCTGGAGGCCAAGGAGAAGCTGGAAAAACACCATATCCATTCCCTGCCCGTGGTTGAGGGGGAGGACATCCTGATCGGTATTGTTACCGATCGAGACATCAGAAGCGCCTTGCCGTCCGGTCTTTTGTCCGACCAAGACAAAAAAAAAGAAAGGGCTCGGCTGTCCCATTTAAAGATCGAAGATATTATGACCAAAAATCCGGTTACAGTTTCTCCCAGCCAGACTCTTGAGGATGCCCTGCTGATGATGCACAAAATTCGAGTCGGCGCCTTTCCCGTAGTGGATCAGAAGGGAAAAGTGATAGGGATTATTTCCCGGCAGGATTTAATGCGCGCTTTTATCAATGTCCTGGGAATCGAAGAACCTGGAACGCTTTTGTGTATTCTGGCTGAAGACAAAGTGGGGACGTTGAAAAAAATTGTCGATGCCATTAGTGAGGAAAGGATCTCTTTCGGCAGTGTCCTGGTCGCCAGACATTGGGAAGAAGGAAAACGAATGGTCTTCCCCTATCTCCTGACCAACAATGTGACGAAGGTAAAAAAGAAACTGAAGGCCATGGGATTTACCCTGCTTAACCCCATGGAGTGGTATCTGGATCAGCTCCCGAAAAGTAAAAGAAACCGGGTATAGTCAGTTTCCCTCCGGACATTGATGATTTCGGGATGGGAGCGGATAGCACTTAGCCTTTAGCCGTCAGCAAAAGCACTTTTTTCTAAGAGCTGACCGCTAATTGCTGAGAGCTCTCCCGGGAATTGAAATTTTTTATCAGGTGCCTTCCCCGGTTTTTCGAGGCTCTAATCCATATTTTTTAAAAATATATTCGTTGTCCCCGCCGATGTCGGCCGAAATCCATTTCACCCTGAAAGGAGTTTTGGACATCTTTCCGGTGATGGGTAAGGTGACGATCCCGAAGGCCGGATGATCCACCTTGGCGAAAGAGCCGCGAACCTGCCAGTGCTCCTGGGCCAGGACCTCTTTAGGGGTCAACATCTTGGTGGTTACCGGCAGCCCGCCGCCCCGCCATTTGGACCGGGCCGACTTGACACTGTATCTGGAAAATTTCTCGGATATTTCCTGATAGGTGTATTTACCGACCGCCTTTTCCACTTCATCGTTCAATTCTTTTACCTTATCGATATCATCGGTGATCCGGTCCAGGAGGGATTTCCAGTCTTCCTCTAATTTCCAGGTGCCCAGAATCTTCATGGCTGCCCGGAAGTCCTGGTCCCGGAAACAGGCGATGGCCACATAACCGTCTTTGCACTTGAAAAAACCATATGGACACAAGCCATAGTCCAGAGTCCCATATCGAAGCCGGGGTTTTTTCCAGACATAGCCGATGGTGGGAGGAAATCCGACGCAGGAGGTGTAGGCATCGGCTGAAGCGATATCGATCATTTGTCCTTCACCGGTCCGTCTTTTGAAAAAAGAGGCCGTCAGCCCTCCACAGGCCGCGCCCACGGCTGTGGTGTAGCCGGCGGCGTAAAACCCGGCCCGGGTGGGCCAGTTATAAGGGTCCGGGGTACCCGGGAGGTCGCCGATCAAGGCCGCCAGACCGGACTCAGCCTGGCTGGTCAAATCGGTCCAGGGCATTCCCGCCATTTCCCTGCCCCTGGCCGTATAATGACCATAGGGAGTAATGGCAATATAGACCAGGCCGGGGTTGAGGTCCCGCAGCTGGCGATAACCGATCCCCCAGGAATCCATTTCGCCGGGGGCAAAGGTCTCAATAAGTACATCGGCCCGGGTGGCCAGGCGCTTAATATTTTCCCGGTCTCCCGGATCCCCGACATCCAGGGTGATGTTTCTCTTATTCCGGCTTTCCATCAGATAGGGGATTCCCACCCCTTTGATATTGCTTCCATAGGGACTCATGACCCTGGCCGGGTCCCCTTCCGGGGGTTCAATCTTGATCACCTCAGCGCCGGCTTCGGCAAAAAAGCTGGCGGTGATGGTTCCCGAAAAGTTGGCATAACTCAGGTCAAGAACCACCATATCATCCAGGGCTTCCGGCTTTCCTTCCGCGGACATCATTTTTGACAGAAACTCGTTCCATCCGGAAAGCTTACGGGAAACCCCTTTTTTCTGTAAATATCTTGAATAGACCCGCTCTTTAATGGTCCTCACCCCTTTCATAATTAAAAATCGGATCCTTTTCCAGGTTATGATAAATGGGAGGTCGCTGACCGACCCGGAAGTCCCAGTAGCCCACGACCCTTTCTTTTTCCAGCTGCTTGATCTGGGCTTCGGTCAGACCTAAAAACTTTTTTAAGACATAGCGGTTATGATATCCCAGGGGACGGGTAAGCCATTTGGTCCGCCCCGGGGTTTTGCTGAGCATGGCTATCGGTCCTTCCAGCACCAGTTCCTTATACATATCATCCTGAAAAGGAAAAACACTCCCCCTTTCCCGCCGCCAGGGATCATCATGGATTTGCACATCATCCATGACCTCGGCAGCGGCAAAACGATTTTTTCGGCCTAAGTCAATTACTACAGCAGCCTCTTGCGCTGAGACCCATTTTTCAACAATCCGATCCAATTCCGCGGCATTCTCCGGCTTGAGCCGGTCCTGGGCTTTTTTATATTTATTGTCCCGGAATAGATCTTCCCGGCCCAGGACTTGGCAGAAGGATTGGAACTGCTTGTCCGTAGCGATAGCCAGAGCGACGAATTTATCGTCTTTTGTTTTAAATATTCCTGATGGGGCCATAGTGGGGTCTGAATTCCCGGTCCTCCCCAGGTCTTCCCCGGTAGCTTCGTGATGGGTAAAATGAAACAAAGACCTCATCAGAATTTCGGCCTGACAGCCGTCGATATACTGCCCTTCTCCGGTCCTCTCCCGATAATTGAGGGCCGTCAGGATCAGCATGGCCGCATAAAAGCCCGGGAAAAAATCACCGAAAAAATCCGGGATTTTAAAATATTTTTCCGTATACGGATGTCAGGTGACCGAAA
>NZ_JBTSLF010000259.1:0-3170 GCF_054640775.1 Candidatus Aquicultor sp.
AGAATGTATACCAGAACAAAAAACATAAAAAAGATAATACCCAACAGAAACTCGCAGAAGCAAAATTAAAAGAATCCGAAGAGAAATTTAGAAGCTTATCGGATGAATCTCCCAATATGATTTTCATTAATAATGCAGGCCGTGTAATATATGTAAATAAAAAGTGCGGGGAGGTTTTAGGATACAGCAGAGAAGAATTCCTCGATGCAAAATTTAATTTTCTTGACTTAATTGCCCCTGAATATGTTGACACCGTTAAAAAAAATTTCGCCGACCGTTATAGCGGTATCGCAAAGGATTCTTACGAATACGCTTTGGTAACAAAAGACAAAAAAAGAATAGAAACTTCTATCTCATCCAAAATAATTACTTACGAAGGGAATAAAGTAATTTTGGGAATTGTGACTGACTTAACCGAACGGAAGTGTTCGGAATTAGTTATTACAAAACAAAATAAACAATTAAAAGAACTTAATGCTACGAAAGATAAATTCTTCTCTATCATCGCGCACGATTTGAGAAGCCCGTTGCAGGGATTTTTAGGGATGACTCAGTTAATGTCAGAGGAGGTTGGTGAATTCTCACCTGCGGAATTATCCAAATTCGCCGGGGAAATGAACACATCGGCACAAAATCTTTTTAAGCTGCTGCAAAACCTTTTGGATTGGGCTAGGTTACAGAATGGAACGATCGATTTTACGCCCGGTGAGTGCTCTCTTAAAGAAATAGTTGATCAAAACATTGAAACCATTGCGCAAAGAGGGGCGCAGAAGGGAATAACTATTTTAAACGAGATTGCCGAAGAGCAAACGATTTATGCAGATGAAAAAATGATTAATACCGTCTTCAGAAATCTTTTATCTAATGCGGTTAAGTTCACAAGAAAAGATGACCGGATTACCATCAACTCACAGCCGACAACCGGTGCTATGGTTATGATAACCGTGAAGGATACCGGTGTTGGAATTTCCGGTGAAAACCTGAGTAAGCTTTTCAAACTGGATGAAAAGGTGAGAACTAAGGGAACGGAGGGCGAACCAAGTACCGGACTCGGTTTGTTGTTGTGCAAAGAATTTGTTGAAAAGAATGGCGGGGAAATTTGGGCAGAAAGTGAGGAAGAGAAAGGAAGCACGTTTTATTTTACTCTTCCGGCAAAAAACGAGGAAACACTTTAGCTGTCCGGTTTCTCCCTTGGATAAGGGGAGTTCTAAACGCTATTTTTTTTGTTGCTCGCAAAGACGCAAAGACCGCCAAGCTTTTCTTCTTTGCGGGCGTTGTTAGACAACTTTTTTGTTGCTTTTAATTTTTAAGTTGGTTACTTTATTCCCGCCTGTTTGGTATTATTTAATTTTCTGTTTAGGTAACAGGCGATTTTATAGTTTTAGTTGAGGTTGGTTCATGGGTACGTTCGAACTTAATGGAATTGAATTTGTTTTGATAAATCGTAAGCTTGGAAAACGAGCCGGATTCCTTTCAAAATATTTAAACTGCATCCCCCTTTTACCAGAAAACATAAACCCGAAATTCCTACATCTTGCTGAAATCCCTCTGTTTATTAGAAAAATATCCCTAAGACCCTTAATTACTCGCAATTTCGCTTGTATTTCTCTATCTGTAAGTATGCCGCAGAGCGGCAATAATGCACAGTTACCTCAGAAAATGCGTTTTTTAACTAAATTCGGCGGCGAAGCCCGGTAACTATATGGCGAACATCGGTAACTATATGGCGAAGCCCGGTAACTATTCGACGAACTCCCGTAACTATTTGCCGGAAGAAGGCAGCTTATTAACGGATAGGCTTTACGGAATGGTGAAAAGCTTTAGCTTTATAACGAAATAATTTAGCTAATCGTTGGGAGAGGTTAGCTTATTCCCGGGAGTAGGCAGCAACTTAAAGAAAACATGTAGCTCTTCAATGAAAGAGATTTTTTATTTAAATATTTCAGACGTAGCGAACTTTGCGGTTCGTAGCGGACTTTGCGAGATACTTCGACTTCGCTCGGTATTGTTTCTCGCAACGAACGCAAAGAAGGCGCAACGAACGCAACGGAAAAGAAAAAATTTATGCATGTAAATGATATTGCTAAATTAATACTGGACTGTGCTTTTAAAATTCACAAAGAAGTTGGTCCGGGATTGTTGATCAATTGCAACGTTTCTCTGCTAAAAGATGGAATAGTAAGAATTGTAAATAAATTAGATGCGTAGCGAACGTTGCGGTTCGTAGCGAGCTTTGCGAGATACTTCGACTTCGCTCGGTATTGTTTCTCGCAACGAACGCAAAGAAGGCGCAACGTTCGCAACGGAAGTATTTTTGCTCTTGCATCGAAAGCGCAAGAGTTTTTTTTAGTGACTTAATGGCAAAAAATAATTTCTAACCATCATTAGGGATAAGTTGGTACTATGAAAATAAATGAACATAACGAAAACCGGAAGGTGAACATATTTATTCAAGGCTGCGGATTGTTAGCAGTTTTTCTCGGGGTATCTGCAATCCTCGGATGGCTTTTCGATATCGCAGAATTAGCAAGTTTCGATTCAACTAAAATACCAATGGCATTAAGCACAGCCGTTTTGTTTACAGGATACGGGTTAATAATTTTCTTGTCCAATAGGTTACCTTCAAGCCGCATGGTAGCAAGGGTTGGTATTCCTTTCAGTTCTGTTGCAATCTTCGTTTCGTTATTACTCCTTTATCTTTCATTGAGCGGAATACATTTGAATGCCGAACATTTGGGGATGAGCATGAGCAGCGGGATCAATACTTTTATAGTAGGGCACATGTCTCCAATTACCGCAATTGTTTTTGTGTTTATTGGTTTGTCATCCTTGTTAAGGTTGATGAAAACAAGAGTGAAAAGACAAATGCAAGCGGCTTTTTTGTCAGCGGTTCTGGTAATTGCTATCTCAATTATTCTTCTTTTATCTTATTTCTTTGGCACACCGTTGCTTTATAGAGGAGGGTTCATTCCACCGGCATTGACAACTTCTCTTGCCTTTTTATTTCTGGGGATTGCGCTACTTTTAAATTCGGGACTCGAAATTTGGTTTCTCGAAGAAATTACAGGCTCCATGACTACCCACTCGACCTATGCCCTTTACCTTGTTTTTATTGCTCTGATTGTTGGAATAATTACATCGGGGTACTCGTATTATAGGGTCTATGAAAA
>NZ_JBTSLF010000260.1:0-3117 GCF_054640775.1 Candidatus Aquicultor sp.
ACTACGCTGCTACGGTTTCCGTGCAATTGGTTATTGGAACAAATACTGCTCCTGCAAATATAGGAGGACTTTATCTAACCAACTCTTCTACTTTTGGAAAAGCCTTGGCAATACTAAATCAAACCGAATCGCAAGATATATTTACCGCATCTGCAAGCGGAGTTACTAAGTTTGTGATTACCAATGCCGGGAAGCTTAAGATTATTGATGGAACACAAGCAGCTGGGTATGTATTAACTACCGATGCAACTGGACTTGCCTCTTGGACAGATGTTTCCGGATCTGCCGGTCCATGGACACTTTCGGGAAACAATCTTTATCCAGACTCTACTTCCTACAATGTGGCAGTAGGAGCAGCAGATGCAGGAACTGCAAAGTTATATGTTAACGGTAATGTTGGCATCGGGACGACTGCCCCAACCGTACAGCTTCATGTTTACAGATCAGGGGCAAATGCTGACGCAAAAATTGAAACATCAAGCGGAACTAATGTTGCAAAACTATCTTTCTCAAATCAAGACCGAGTATGGTCAACAGGTGTTAGGGGAGAAATTTCAGACGGTTTTTCAATTTATTCTGAATCATATGGGGCATCTCGATTGTTTATTGATGGCACTACCACTGGAAATGTAGGAATTGGGACGACGAGTCCAGAGGATAAACTACATGTCGCAGGCGGGAATATTCTTCTTAATAATACATATGGTCTCCAGATTAAAGACGGCGGAGGAACAGCTAGAACAATTTTAACGGTAAATGGTAGTAGTAACGCAACCCTGTATGGACCTAATGATTTATATGTTAAAGGCCAAAATAATGTTTATTTCCAGTATGGTGGCGGTACCGTAATGACAATTAACTCTTCTGGAAATGTTGGTATCGGCACCACTTCCCCTCTTGCTCTTCTGGATGTTGCAGGGGCAGCAACCATAGGAGGACAGTTAACCTTTGATGCAGGCAATACTATTCAGACAACAGCAATGAATACCTTAACCTTGGGAGGAAGCACTACGGGGAATATAGTGTTGAACCCTGCCAATGCAGTGGCAGGCGGAGCAATACTTCCGAACACTAACAATGTTACAGATATAGGTAGTTCTTCCCTACAGTTTAGGAATATCTATGCTACTAACTTTATTGGTGGAAGCTCGGGAGTACAGGGCTTGTGGCAGAGAACCAGTGGAAGTCTTGCTCCGACAAACATTACAGACTCGCTTAATCTGGGAGCTATTGCTACATCTTCCGCCCTGGTTCACCTGGCAGGAACTTCGGGCGAAAACAGTTGGATAAATACGGGTAATGTGGGAATTGGAACGACAAGTCCAAGTATAGGAGACATTGCTACGGGAATAGCTAAGCTTCATATATCTGATACTGGATCTGCTGGAAGTTTTTATCCCGTTGCTCGCTTTCAAGCAGGCAATGATAGTGATAATACAGGAGCAGCTATCGTTATTAACCATAATAATGATCGTGGACTCATGATCAAAGCTGGTCGTGATATTAATGACACTGCAATTGCCCACTTAAGCATGATTACCAATGCAGCAGGCAATGTTTCTGATGTAATAACCATGAAAGGAAATGGCAATGTAGGAATAGGAATTACAGCACCAGGGGCAACATTAGAGGTTGCTGGAACATTAGAAGTTGATAATGCAGCAAGTGGCGTAATTGCTTCTCTTAAAGGTGGAGCCGATGATACTGCCTATGAATGGGTCGGATATTATTCTGGAGAAACAAGACAAGGAATTATGCTTTGGGACGGATCTTGGTCTGGTGCTGGAAACCGCACAAATGAGTTTTCATTAACTGCTGAAAACAGCAATTGGCTTACATTAAGAAGTGATATAGGAACTAGTATATTAGGCGGCAATGTGGGGATTGGGACGACGAGTCCTGGAGAAAAATTAGACATTGCTGGTGGAAGCATTCTCCTGGATTCCCTGCAATTTCTTAAATTTGGCACAGGTTTGAGCTACGTTAGCGAATACGAAACAAATAAGCTTAGGATGGGTGGCTATTCTGGTGTTGATATATATGCGGCGGTTAGTACGGCTGATTTTACCTTCACTAATAACCAAACTCCTAACTTATTTATTATTAAGGGAACTGGCAATGTCGGTATTGGCACCACCTCTCCTCTTGCTCTTCTGGATGTAGCAGGAGCAGCAACAATAGGAGGTCAACTTACCTTTGATGCAGGGAATACTATTCAGACAACAGCAATGAATACCTTAACCTTGGGAGGAAGTACTACGGGGAATATAGTGTTAAATCCTGCCAATGCAGCAGCAGGCGGAGCAATACTGCCTAATACCAATAATGTTACGGATATAGGTTCTTCTTCCCTACAGTTTAGGAATATCTATGCGAGTAACTTTATCGGGGGAACCAGTGGTGTACAGGGGTTATGGCAGAGAAACTCATCAGCATTAAGTCCTACCAATATTACCGATGACCTGTTACTTGGTGCTACTGCTACCTCTTCTGCTTTAGTTAAGTTAACAGGAACTGCAGGAAATAACTCCTGGATTAATACCGGAAATGTGGGAATTGGGACGACGAGTCCAGGGTCGAAACTAGTAGTTACTGGTGGTGGAAGTAGATTTGGAGATGCAACGGATGGTTTAGCTCTTAGTTATACAAGTGGATTTGGTCTAATTTATGGACTAGACATTGGAGGAAGTGGTTACAATGGAATCCAATTTATGACTTCCGCTACCCCTGCTGTAACAATTCTAACTTCTGGCAATGTGGGAATTGGGACGACGAACCCCACATCTTCTTTAACAGTAAATGGAGCAATTACTATACAGAGTCCAACTAGTTCCACACATGATTCTTTGTTATCTACAGGAGCAGTCAGTCCCAATGACATTCTTTATATAGATTCCAAGGGAGGTACGGGCGGGTGGACTGGAGCAATACAATTTAGAACTTCGTATAATAATGGCGCTCTGTCTCCCATAATGTCAATTGGTATGGGTAATCAAGGTGGTAACGTTGGTATCGGCACCACTTCCCCTCTTGCTCTTCTGGATGTTGCAGGGGCAGCAACCATAGGAGGACAGTTAACCTTTGATGCAGGCAATACTATTCAGACAACAGCAATGA
>NZ_JBTSLF010000261.1:0-3103 GCF_054640775.1 Candidatus Aquicultor sp.
TCATAGGATGGGGACCGGACCAATATATAGGATGGGGACCAGACCAATCTGTCGGACATTTATATTCCGGAAGGTTGGTTACAATTTGCCAGTTCTTACCATCTAAGGAGACGTCTACCCGATAACCCTTCGGAACATGGGAAAAGCTGGCAGGAATCCAGGATACCTTCCCAACGGTTTCCTCCCGTCCGAGATCCAATAAAAAATAAGTCCCTTTCTTCTGGGGACCTCGAGTACTCCAGCCTGTGGAAACATCACCGTCAAAGGCATTTTGGGCCTCTGATGAATTGAGATTCGAACTTCCTCTCCAAAGATGACGTGGGATCATACGGTAAGCCGTTTGAGGCGGCTTAAAATCGGTATAAAGAAGATAGCCGTCCGGTGCTGTAATTTTCCGATAATAGCCTCCTATGGCCTTCAAATTTTCTTCAAAGACCTTGTCCTCTCCAAAGGAAAGAAAGGACACTTTAGACGAGGCATCTACCAAATCAGCATATTTAGGATAAGACTCCAGGGAGGGATGAGCACAGATGATGGATTCTTGGCTGTTAAAAGTTATTCCATTTCCATATCTTGAGTCAATAAACGAATAAATACGAGTATATCCATTTTTTATCAAAAAAGCCGTTATCCGGTTTTCCTTCGCCAGATTTTTTTGAGCGGCTAAAAATTTATCGGGGTTAAAAACGAGCCAGGCATCTTCCTGCTTCAGGTTGCCTGATACATTGGAAAGTAGGATAAGCCCCAGAAGGAAGAGGGACAGAAGTTGATATTTCTTGCCGATGTCTCGCAAGAATACCGAAACGAAAATAGGCAGGCAGGTATAAAGAGGTAGGAGGTATCTCTGGTCATCTTTGCTAAGGAACCGGCCATAAGGGGTGAAAAGATTGAGGAGGATATTTACAAAAAAGAGAAGGACGAGGATTTCCCCGCTGGATGTTTTGGTAAGTCGGAGAAAAAAAAACGACTTGAGCGACAATCGGGATTTATAAATAAAATAAATTAAGGCGATTAAATAAATTGGCCCTATAATTAAATAACCGGTAAAATCCATCTTGTCTTTGCTTAGGGGGGGGACAAACCCAATAATGAATGGAAAGGCATTTATAAAAAAGTCTTTTATATAAGACATGCTATGGGATACGTCCCACAGTTTGATTAGGCCTATTATCGAAAAATCATGAATTACATTGATTGCCCTATCAGTGGGGGGCGGGCTGCCAAGCAAGGAAAGGATCGGATAATCATGGATTACATTGAATGTCCAGAGGGGTGAACTGCCAAGCAAGAAAGGGAAGAGTAAAAATAAAAAGTTTTTGCCAAACAGGATCTTTTTGTCTCTGAGAAAAAGGAAAAATCCTATGGGTATTAAATAAGCTATAATTAAGAAATTGTTCCACCAACCAATACCTGACAATAATCCTATCAGTACCAAGAGGATTCTCTTTCTTTCGGGTCTTATGTCCTGACGATATATTGTCTTGTGAGAAATTAATAAAAGGAAATTACCAAAAATAATAACAAAGTGATAATGGAGTCTTGCCTCATGACTCCAGGTAGTTAAAAACCAAGGCGGAATCGCTAATAAGGCGATACTGATCAGGGCTGTTTTGTAGCCAAAGAATGTTTTGGACAGGAGGTATAAAAGAATGAGAAACAAAATGGAAAAGATGACCGCTAAAAGATCCAATGTCAAATGAGACGGGCCAAAAAACAGAAAGAAGGAGCCCGTCAAGTAAGCTTCCATGGAACCCATATAGTTTTGGGCCATAAAAAAAATCGGGAAATCGCCGTCCATGACCCGAAGGCCCATGAGGCCGACGGTTATTGGGTTTTCTCTCATGTTAGGGGTTAATAGAGTCAGCCCCCGGGAAAGAATCGATATCAGGATAATAGTACAGAGGAATATTATTTCTTTTTGGGGTGGGGAATTTTTATCTGAGGAGAGGTTGTTAGACACTCTATTGGATCCTAATTTAAACTTCCCTGGTCTCTTAAAACTACCAATAAAACTACCAAAAAGAAACCACGCCCCCCTTTTGAGAAATAGGGTCTTTTATGATTCATCGACACTTCTTTAAAAGGTTGCCAGTAAGAAAATTTGTTTATTTAATTATGAAATTTCTATATGTTAACCAGAAAAAAGTCAATAAAATTTAAGTCTTTTTCGTCGATTAGTCCTTAAGTCTTTGATTTGGGAAAAATAACCCTTCGCACCATATGCTCTCTTAAAATTCATCCAGATTAAGTAAACTTTGCCACTTTGGGTTCTGGTAGTATTGACAGGGAATCTTGGTGGCGACCCTGAAATCTGCCATCCTTCCAAAGGAAGCATCGTAGAAAAAGATTAAGAGATATGGCAATAAGAAGGGAATTAACTTCGTAAAAAAGAATACGCCCCGGCAAAGTGAGCAGAGGAGAAATGAGGGAGCTTTTTCCTATAGAACCTAAGGCTGCAAAAAAAGGATTCTTCTAATTTGCCGATGGATTACAGTTTGTTACCGAAAACCTCTAATTCATAGATGGACCACCAATAGCCCGGGTCTTTACCCGTCTCTAGCAACCGCAGAAATTGTGTTTTGATCGGACCCAATTTATAATGTACTTTCTTAAATAACCGGTTTTGGCTAAAGGCATAATCGGAAGAAGAGGCGGTCTGGATCTCTTGCCAATTTCTCCCGTCAAGGGAGGACAGAACCTGGAGACTGCGTGGATAATCATTAAGGGAACTGCCTAAAAAAAGAGAGAACCCATCTATTGAGTAAGCGCTTCCCAGATCCACTCGAAAAAACATCCCGGGTTCCTGTCCCTTGAGACTGGTCCAGCGGGTGAAAAGATTTCCATCAATAGCCAGCCCAGTTTCGGCATTATTCATATTTGAAGAGACTTTAAAACCGATGGGAACGATTTTATTAAGTTCTTTTTTGGGAAACAGGATATTATAATTCGATAACTTCTTTGGTTTGCCTTCAATTTTCCACAATTCCCCCCAATCCACAGCCTCTCCAAAAAGCTGATGCACCTCCTCCCAATTCGGGGCCTCATGAATGGCTTCCTGTAAAGAATGAACGGCCGTTTGCCAATTGACCTGTTTCCGCCGTGT
>NZ_JBTSLF010000262.1:0-3101 GCF_054640775.1 Candidatus Aquicultor sp.
CACCGAGGCCAGGCCTCCGATAATCACCGCCACAAATATAGTGATCGTTTCCAGGAAGGTAAACATATTCGGTTCCAGGTATCCCATCAACAAAGCGAATAATCCACCCTGTACTCCGATATAAAAAGAACTGACGGCGAAAGAAAGGAGCTTATACCGGGTTAGATTCACTCCCATAGCCTCGGCAGCGATATCATTGTCTCTTATGGCAATGAAGGCCCGGCCTACAAAAGAAGAGATCAGATTGTAAGAGGTCAGCGTAAAAAGAAAAACCAAAATAAAATTGAAATAATAATAAGTGGTGACCTGACTCAGGCCCAAGACGGGTTGCAGTTTTTGGACTGTAAGACCCATCCGGCCGCCGGAAAGGATTTCCGAGTTGACAAAAACCTGATAGACGGCAATGCCGAACCCGAGGGTGACGATAGCCAAATAGGGCCCTTTTAGTCGAAGCGAAGGAAATCCGATCAATATCCCGAAAATACCGGCCAACAGTCCAGAAAAAAATAGATTAACCAGGATGGGACTGCCCATTAGAGAAAGATGCCCGTAGGTAAAAGCTCCAATAGCCAGGAAACCGGCCTGACCGAAGGATATTTGGCCGGTATAGCCCATTAGAATATTCTGCCCTTGTATTCCAATGGAATAGATGAATATCAAGGTGGCCACATAAACCCAATACTCTCTGGCAAACCAAGGGAGCAGGATCAGGCCAACCAGTAACAGGACGACCCAGAATCCTGTTCCAAAACGCCCGATCAGACGCAAGTCTTCTTTATAGCTTTCAATCAAGTCCATAAATATTCACCCTTAAAAAGAGATAACCGAGGCAAGAGGCCTGATACAGGATAATGCCTGTCCAACCTGCAATGTTGGAGTACTGAAGTATTGGGAAGTATGGAGTATTAGAGTATTGGATTTTAATGCATCACTCCAGTACTCCAACAAAAAAAATTTCTAACTCCTCAATACCCCATTCTGCATCAGTTTCTTCCCCTATACAGAGATTCAATTAAATCAGCGTATCGTTTTTCCAGGAAACGGCGTTTGACCTTTTTAGTCGGGGTGACATCACCGTCTTCTTCATAAAAACGTCTGGGCAGTAAAGCAATTTTTTTTATCGATTCCACCTGGGACAGCGTGGTGTTGACCTTGGCCACTTCTTGATCAATTAATTTGACCACCTCGGGATTCTGGGTCAAACTTTCAAAAGTGGTAAAAGGAATACGGTTGTCCTGGGCATATTTATTGACGTTGTCTTCATCGATCAGAATCAGGGCCACAAGAAATTTGCGCCCGTCACCGATAACAACGGCATCCTGGATATAAGAACTGAACTTGAGCTTATTTTCAATATAAGCCGGTGTGATATTCTTACCGCCGGCAGTGATCAGGATGTCTTTTTTCCGGTCCATGATTTTGAGATAACCTTCATCCATGAGGCCGACATCACCGGTATAGAGCCAGCCGTCCTTGATGGTCTCGGCCGTAAGTTCGGGATCCTTTAAATAACCTTTAAAAACCCCCACTCCCCGGACCAGGATCTCCCCATCTTCGGCGATCTTGACTTCAACCCCGGGAATCGGTTCCCCCACAAAACCCCAGCGGGGGCGTTCCAGGCGTTGGAGGGCGATAACGCCGGTGGATTCAGTCTGTCCATAGCCTTCACGCAAAGGGATCCCCAGGGCGTTGAAAAATTCAAAAAGCTCGGGAGAGGCCGGTGCCGCCCCGCAAATGGCCAGACGGACCCTTTCAAATCCAAGCTGGCGTCGCAAATGATAAAGGACCAGCCAGTATAAAGGCCAATAGAGTAGAGCCCAGGTGCGATGTTCCTTTGAACCCTTGGGCGTTCGAATATACTTCATCCCTACGCCAATGGCCAGACGGTAGAGGGCTTTTTTCAGGATGGTGGAGTCGGACATGCGGATCTCAATCATGGAGGCAAACTTCTCCCATATCCTGGGGACACTGGCAAAAACCGTAGGGGAGACCTCGCGCAGGTTTTCCGGGAGCGTATCGATACTCTCCACAAAATTAACCCTGCACCCGCTCCAAATAGCCTGAAACAGAGAGATGAGATTTTCATAAATATGAGCCAAGGGAAGATAGGAGACTACTTCATCGGTCTCAAAGCCTTTATTGACCGTTACAAAAGATTCGGTCAAACCCAGGATGTTGCGATGGCTGATCATAGCCCCTTTAGGACGCCCGGTAGTTCCGGAGGTATAGATGATCATGGCCGTATCATCGCCCTTCAGTTGACTCAGGCGCTCTTCTACACAGCGGGGATTATTATCCAGAAAGGATTGGGCTTCTTTCATGAACTGGTCGAAAAAAATTATTTTTTCTTTTGAAAACCCCCAGAGTCCCTTAGGGTCCCAGATAATAATCTGTTTAATTGTATGCAAATCAGGCAGGATTTGAAGGATCTTATCGACCTGTTCTTCATTTTCAATAAACAGGACCTTGGACTCGGAATGACCCACCACATAGGCCACCTGGTCCGGTGCCGAGGTGGGATAAATCCCACAGGTAACCGCCCCGCTGGACATGGTCCCCAGATGACAGATCAGCCATTCGGGCCGGTTTTCACCCAGGATGGAAACCCGGTCTCCCGGTTCCACCCCCAAGGCCATCAGTCCGGCAGCTACCTGTCGGACCTTTCGCCCATATTCATTCCAGGAAACCCGCTTCCAGATCCCGTAATCCTTATTTCGCAGGGCCACCCGTTCTTGCAACCGTTCTACCTGGCGGAAAAATAATTCTGGAAAGTGCACGACCCCCTGATGCATTACCACCTCCTTCTTTTCTTGTAGAGCCGCCACCCCTTGGAGGAAGCCGCTTCTTGTCCCAGGCCCAAATACAATTCTTGAACATCTTCGTTTTCCATCAACTCTTTCGAGGTTCCTTTCAGGACAATTCGACCGGCCTCCAGAATATACCCGTAATTGGCAATTTTTAAAGCTAGTTTGGCATTTTGCTCTACCAGGAGTATGGTGGTTCCCAGCTTGCTGATCTTTTCCAGGGCCTCAAAGACATTGCGGGCCACCAGGGGTGCCAAGCCCAGAGAAGGCTCATCCAACATCAGCAGCTTTGGTTTG
>NZ_JBTSLF010000263.1:0-3081 GCF_054640775.1 Candidatus Aquicultor sp.
CAGGTGCAACGTTTTATTGAAAATGAAAATATCAGGTGCACCAGCCAGTTGATAGAGACAGAAGGCGGTCAGAAGATGCTGGTGCCCGGTTTATTGCAATATGTTGACGAACAGGGTGATGTGGATTTAATTATGATCATGACACAACAAGAGAACAAACTGGTAGAATTTTTTCTCGGATCGGCTGCCCAGTCCATTATCCGTATGTCGAAAGTGGCGGTGATGTCGATCACTCCGTTCGAGTTGGGAACTTTCGAGTTAACGTTCTAATTCTAAATCAAACCTTTTTCTATCATGATATTTACCGAAATTATCAGCATTGGAGACGAATTGCTGATCGGACAGGTTGTGAACACCAATGCCAGTTGGATGGCTTCGGAACTCAATAAACATGGCATCAACGTTGTTCAGATAACGGCCATCAGCGATCGAATGGAACATATTTGGAAAGCGCTTGATGAAGCTCTTGAACGTGGTCAGATTGTTATACTGACCGGCGGTCTTGGTCCCACGAAGGATGATATCACCAAACCGGCACTGGCCTCCTATTTTGATTCAAGAATGGTCTTCCATCAACCTACCTTTGAGCACATTAAAAAGTTGTTCGCGAAACGCAACTATCCTGTGACGGATGTCAATCGACGTCAGGCAGAGATCCCAGAGAAATGTCTCCCTTTGGTAAATCCTCATGGAACTGCTCCCGGCATGTGGTTCGAAAAGGAAGGTAAAATAGTAGTCTCCTTGCCGGGTGTTCCGTTTGAGATGAAGTCCCTGATTACCGATGAAGTAATTCCCCGCCTGAAGCAAAAATTGGCTTTCGGAACCATCTATCATAAAACAATGATGACCCATGGTATGGGGGAATCAGCGTTGGCAGAGTTGATCAGTGATTGGGAGTCGGCTTTGCCTGAAACCATGAAACTGGCTTACCTTCCTCAACCCGGGATTGTGCGGTTGCGACTCTCTGTTTCAGGCGATCAGGACAATCAACTGAAGGAAGCTGTTGATGAGCAATGTCGGCAATTAGGCGCTATCATACCAGATTTGATATTTGGCTATGATGATCTAACAATGGAGGAAGTGGTAGGTAATTATTTGAAAAAATCACGCAAGACCATTTCAGCAGCCGAAAGTTGTACAGGAGGTTATCTTTCGCACCTGATTACCAGTATACCAGGAAGTTCGGCTTATTTTAAAGGCTCGGTGGTAAGTTATTCCAATGAAGCAAAAGTTGAACTTTTGGGTGTTCCCGAGCAAAATATTATTAAATTTGGCGCTGTAAGCCAGGAGGTTGCCGAAGCCATGGCTATGGGGGCACTAAATCGGTTTTCTTCGGATTATGCGCTTGCCATAAGTGGCATCGCCGGACCGGATGGAGGCACACCGGACAAACCCGTAGGAACGGTTTGGATTGCAATGGCATCATCAGATGGGATAACATCCCGACTGTTTCATTATGGAGAACATCGGGGTCGAAATAATAGAAGGTCAGCCCTTTCGGCCCTCAATATGTTACGCCTTGAGCTGAAATTGAGGCAAACTATGGAATAAAAATTATGTTAAAACAAAAAAGCCGGCATTTACCGACTTTTTTGTTTTAAATTCCCGCACTCATTGTTACCACCTTACGGTCAATCTTCTTAAATAGTCCCTGAAGCACAGTTCCCGGACCCACTTCAACAATATTGTTTGCGCCATCAGCAATCATATTTTGCATGGTCTTCGTCCATCTAACGGGCGAAGTCAACTGTTTTATCAGGTTGTTTTTTATAATCTCGGGGTCGGTTACCGATTGTCCGGTTACATTCTGGTAGATAGAACATATTCCTTTATTGAATTTTGTTGTGTTGATAGCTTCACCCAATTCAATGCGGGCAGGCTCCATCAAAGGAGAATGAAACGCCCCTCCCACTTTAAGAATCATGGCTCTTTTGGCACCTGCAGCGGTACATTTTTCAATGGCTTGTTCAATACCAGCAACCGAACCTGAAATCACTAACTGCCCCGGACTGTTATAATTTGCGGGGACAACAACATCATGAATGCCTCCACAAATGCGCTCAACCTCTTCATCAGGCAACCCCAGAATGGCAGCCATCGTCGATGGTTCAACCTCACATGCTTTTTGCATGGCCGCGGCTCTTTTTGCTACCAGTTTTAGTCCATCTTCAAAAGTGAGAACCCCTATAGCTACCAGCGCGCTAAACTCACCCAAAGAGTGCCCTGCTACCATATCTGGTTTAAAATCATCGCCCAACAGGGCAGCCAAAACAACCGAATGAAGAAAGATAGCAGGCTGAGTTACATCGGTCTGTTTCAGTTCGTCTTCAGTACCATCAAACATGATGTCAGTAATTTTAAATTTTAAAAGGCTGTTGGCCTTTTGAAACATCTCTTTGGCTTTGGGCGACTTTTCAAAAAGGTCTTTGCCCATACCGACATACTGAGCTCCCTGACCGGGAAAAACATACGCGTTCATAAAAAAGGGATTTATATATCAATCTATTAACATGATGACTGTCAACTTTGGGGTTTTATAAGTTAAGTAAGTTTTCAATCATCAGATGTTTCTGAATTTCGATGTTAAGTAAGGCACTTTTGTTATTATTTTCTATTGCCAAAAAACCTGAGCAAAAATAAGAATAAATTAATGAAATCAAGATATAATGTGAGTGCCCCGAAAATGGTCATTTTGCGCATGTTCTCGCTATCAGCCTCAGCACTACTTCCTATTCGTTTTAGTTTTTGAACGTCATAAGCGGTAAGGCCTGTAAAAACAAGCACCCCAATAAAGCTGATGATGTAGTCCATCTGCGAACTCTGCATGAAAATATTGACTACGGAGGCAATAATAATGCCAACCAGTCCCATCATCATAATGCTGCCAAACTTTGTTAAATCGGTTTTTGTGGTGTATCCCAAAACGGCCATAAAACCAAACATGCCGGTAGTAATTAAAAAAGTTTTGGCAATGGAGGGGAGGGTATACATAAAGAAGATAAAGCTTAAGCTCATACCCATCAGAATGGAGTAAACAACAAATACCAGGAGCAGGGTTGAAGCTGACATGCGGTTAAAACC
>NZ_JBTSLF010000264.1:0-3076 GCF_054640775.1 Candidatus Aquicultor sp.
ATTCATATATTGCTCAAACTGATTTGTTACAGGAAACGAGCAAATAGGTTTATGAAGATATACAGCCTCACTTATTAATGAATAACCACCATTAGAAATAATTGCTTTTGATGTAGCTAAATCATTAATAAAACCTGTTTCGCTGAATTTTTTTAACGTGCAATTTCCATTTATTTCATCAACATTACAGCCATAAACAAGAAATTTTTCACTTTCAACTTCATTTAAAACATTGATAAGATTTTGCTGACTCGACGAAGTTTGATAAACTAAAATATGATTTTTAGTTTCGGTTTTTGCATTAATTATTTCATCTCTTAATATTGGCGGAATAAAAACAGTATTATCCTTTGCAATTTCTGCATCAAAAAAGGTTGACAGTAAATAATTGTCGCAATCAGGAACGCGATATTTGCATATTGTTTTTGCTAAATTATAATTAAATTTTTCTTCGGATGGAATTTTAATATCGAGCTTACAACGGCTTAAAACTTGAATGTTATCTACATCAATTATTGGAATTTTTAAATATTTTCCATATAAATATGCCGAGGTTTCAAAATCGGTTATAACAATATCCGGAGTAAATTCTTTGTTAATCTTTTTATACACTTTAAAGTTCTCAAATAAATCGTGTGGCGACTTTTTTAATATTGCCTGAAAAGTTTTAAGTTTCTCAACTCCACCGTCTTTATAAACAAAGTTTAATCCTTTTATTTCATAAACTCTATTTGGAAATTGTTTATTCAAAAACTCAAAAGCTCTGTTACTTGAAACAATTCTGACATCATGGTTTTCGAGCAAATGAGTAATTATAACCTTGCTTCGAGTAGCATGTCCCATTCCCTCACCTGGTACGCCATACAGTATTTTCATATATTTGTTATGTTTAATTCAAAAACAAACCCTATTATACCACTTATATTCACTCGCTCGCATCTTGCGAGTGAGTTTTCCGTTTCACAAACTCGCATCTTGCGAGTGAGTATTTTTTTTGCCTCTGGCATTTTAATTCCATCATATTTGTGTAAATTACAATTCGAGGACTTTCAGCGGACTGTCTATACAAGCACTACTATAAAGATAAGCGGAAGCCTCTGTTACTATTCCTGCCTTTACTGGATTTTCATGAATATAATTTTGTTTTTGTAAAATAACTTCATTACTATATAATAGTGTTGGATGATTGGTATATTGCCACAAGTGATAATTGCTGTATTTTTTATTTTGCTTTGCAAATTCATGAAATAGATTCAGCATCCAATCCTTTCTACTTTCCTGCAAATTATTTTCTACTGCTTTTAACAATTCTTTTGAAGTATAACTTTTAAACCTTCCCAATAAATCTGTTAAATCTTTTTCTTTTTCCTGCTCTTGCTCGCATACTGCAAGCGAACATCGCCTGCAAATTAAATGCAAGTGATTAGTCATAATTACATAACAATATATTTCAAGATTTTCTTTTTGTTGGCAATATTGCAGGTTTTGTACTATAATATCTTTATAAATGGAACGCGTAAAAAGATCAATCCATCCCACAACGGAAAGAGTTACAAAAAACAATTCGTTTAATGTTGTTTTACGAAATTCGCTCATAATTTAAATAAATGTTTTTCAAATAAGTATGGCAAGATGCCAAAGATATTATCACTCGCAAGATGCGAGCGATAGCTTTGAGAAAGATACGAGCGATAGCTTTGAGAAAGATACGAGCGATAGCTTTGAGAAAGATGCGAGCGATAGCTTTGAGAAAGATACGAGCGATTGTATGGAATATAATGCGAGTGAGCATAATTTTCGCCTCTAGCATTTTTTATATTACATTTTACTTACTTTTATCTGGAAATGCAGGTATTTTACCTTTTTCTTGTGGTTTATTTATTAAATCGAGCATTATTAACTCAATTGCTTTATTTAATTGTTCATCTTCGCCAGCAAATTCTTTTGCAGGGTCGTTATCAATAATAATATCAGGGTCAACACCATGACCTTCAATAATCCAATCACTACCATCGGCAGCATAATGACCAAATTCTGGTTTATTCAAAAAGCCACCGTCAACAAATGGCAACGAACCTCTAATACCAACCACACCACCCCATGTACGAACTCCAACAATTTTACCTAATCCCATTTTCCTAAATTGAAATGGGAACAAATCGCCATCTGAAGCTGAGTAATTATTTACTAATAAAATTTTTGGTCCTAACATCATTTGCTCAGGATTGGTATTTCCTTCAATTTGGTTACGAGCCATTCCCATAAATGCAAGTTCACGGCGTAATCGTTCAATTATCATGGTCGAAACATTACCACCACCATTGCCTCTATCGTCAATAATTAACGCCTTTTTAGCTAATTGCGGATAAAAATATTTCGAAAATTCTACAAGTCCTTCGGGTCCCATGTCAGGAATATGAACATATCCAACTTCATTATTTGTAGCTTTGCTTACTTTATTTATATTATCTTGCACCCAGTTATAATAATATAAAGGATTTTCGTCTTTAATTGGTATTACAATAACTTTTCGTGATGCAGTTTCTGATGCAGTTGTTGATATAGAAAGTTCGGTTTCTTTATCGGCAGTATTAAATAACAAGGTGTAAATATCAACAACATTTTTAGTTGATTTACCATTTACAGCAGTAATAAAATTGCCTTCATTAATATTTAAGCCAACTTCGGCAAGTGGCGAACGCAATGCTTTATCCCAATTTTGTCCTTTTAAAATTTTATTTATTTTAAAATAACCCGAAGCATCTTTTATTAAGTTTGCACCTAACAAACCTGTATATATTTTTTCAGTTACTGGTTTATCGCCACCTCCAGTATATGCATGTCCAATACTTAATTCACCAATTAGTTCTCCAATTAAATAATTTAAATCGTTTCGGTTGCTAACATTAGGCAACATAACAGCGTATTTATCGTGCTTTTTTTTCCAATCGACACCATGCATTTTTGGGTCGTAAAAGAAATCACGCATCTGCCGCCATGCTTCGTCATAAATTTGTTTCCATTCTGCTTTGTTATCAATTAATACACTCATATTAGAGAACTCAATATTTTTATC
>NZ_JBTSLF010000265.1:0-3073 GCF_054640775.1 Candidatus Aquicultor sp.
CGTTTTTTACTGGAGAATTGAAGAGCATGAAGATCGATATCTTAACAATTTTTCCTCCGCTTTTTGCCGGTTTTTTAAGCGAGAGCATGATGAAAATCGCTCAAGAGAAAAACCTCATGCAGGTTAAGGTGCATGACCTTCGCGATTGGACCGTGGACAGGCATCGGCAGGTAGACGACGTGCCGTATGGCGGGGGATTCGGAATGGTGATGAAGCCGGATCCGTTTTATAAGGCGGTCCTTGATATAGGGGCGCCGGGGAGCCTTGAGGAAATCAGGCAAAGGGCGCGGATTGTGCTCTTTACACCGCGTGGTAGAATCCTAAAACAAGATCTAGTTGAAGAATTCTCGCGGGAAGAGCATATTATTATGCTGTGCGGGCGATATGAGGGTATTGACGAGCGGGTTCATAAGCACGTTGCAACGGATGAGATTTCGCTCGGCGATTTCGTGCTTTCCGGGGGGGAGATACCGGCGATGGCGCTGACCGAGGCGGTTACACGGCTGAAACCGGGGGTGCTGGGTGCTGAGGAGTCGCTCGTCGAGGAGAGCTTTGTGGAGGGACTACTCGAGTATCCTCAGTATACAAGGCCTGCTGAGTTCATGGGGTGGAGCGTGCCGGAGGTGCTGCTCTCGGGGCACCACGGGGAGATCGCCAAATGGCGCCGCAGGGAACGTCTTAAGGCGACCTTACTAAGAAGACCCGATTTGCTTGATAAAGCACGGCTCTCCGAACAGGATTTGCGGTACCTTAAGGAGCTGGAGGATTAGATCGATAAAGCTGACGGCTGATAACTAAAAGCTGTAAGCTATTAAATTGTTGCTATATAAAGTTGATTTCGCTATAATTTGAATGTTATGCCAAGAAGGAGGATATAATGAATCGCATAGAAAGCCTTGAAAGAGCACAGCTTAGAGATGATATACCAAGTTTCGGCCCTGGGGATACCGTTAAGGTTCACTATAAGGTTGTCGAGGCGGGACGTGAGAGAACACAGATGTTTCAGGGGGTTGTCATAAAGAAACAGAACGGCGGCCTCAGGGAGACATTTACCGTACGCAAGATCTCGTTCGGCATCGGTGTCGAAAGGACATTTCCTATTCATACGCCAAAGATCGCGAACATCGAGGTCCTCTCAAGGGGTAAAGTACGGCGTTCGAAACTCTACTACCTGAGGGAGAAAATCGGCAAAAAAGCCCGCATCAAAGAGAAGAGATACTAATTTATTGAAAAGTTTGTAGCGGAAGAGAGCGCGACTATGTCCGATAGCGAGAAGGCTAATGACGATTCGGGCATCGATTTGGCCGATTCGGTCGTTAGCGAACCGAAAGAAATAGAAAGAAAACCGGAGGGCAAGGACTCTTTTGTATCATTCGTAAAAGAGCTGCCCGTCCTGGTAATAACGGCTGTAGTAATAGCGTTTGTAATAAAATGGCTTGTAGTGCAGCCTTTTTACATTCCTTCGGGCTCGATGGAGCCCACGCTTATTCCGGGTGACAGGGTTCTGGTCAGCAAGTTTATCTACCGGTTCGTTCAACCGAAGCCGGGGGATATCATCGTCTTTATCGCACCAAACGGTGACGGGCGCGACTTTATCAAGAGAATCGTGGCCACCGGGGGCGATACGGTCGAGGTCAAAGAGGGCGAGCTTTATATAAACGGTAAGCCGTCGAAAGGCGACTACAAGACCATGCCGGGGGATTACAGCAACTTTCCGGCGACGAAAATCCCGAAGGGACGTGTTTTTGTTATGGGGGACAATAGGCCGAACTCGATGGATGCCAGGGTGTTCGGGCCGCTCGATGAAAACGCGATTTTAGGCCGGGCGTTTATGGTCTATTGGCCGTTCGACCATATGAAACTGTTGAATTAGCTTTTAAACTTTCAGTATATATTTACATTGATTTGATCTTCTATGGGTTTCTCCGAGTACACGATCGCTGAGATTAAGACTATGCTGGGCCAAGCAGGAGCGGGTGAGCGCGCGCGTCTTGCGTCGCAGCTTGGAAACGATCCCCGCCAGGGGGTTCAGAGACTACTGACTTCCTATCACAATAAAATCAAGCGGTTTGAGGCCGAGGATGCCAGGCAGAATGAACTGTCTAAGTACGAAAGAGCGCTTCATAAGCAGGGCTTTACTCTGATAGCCGGGGCCGATGAGGCGGGCAGGGGGGCGCTGGCCGGGCCGATTGTCGCTGCGGCGGCCATCCTTCCAAAGGGTGCAAAAATCCCCGGGCTGCGTGACAGCAAACTGCTCAGCCCGGAACAACGTGAAGACATGTATGGGAAGATAGTCGACGTGGCCGTAACATGGAAGGCGGTGCGTATCGAGCATCATCAAATAGATGCGCACGGTATCCAATGGGCGAATTTTCAATCTCTCGAGCAGGCGGTGCTAGGTCTTGAACCGCCGCCGGACTACGTGCTTCTCGACGCATTCGATATAAAAACCCTCGAAATCCCACACCTGGCGATCGTAAAGGGAGATCGGCTGTCGCTCTCGATTGCGGCGGCATCGGTGATCGCAAAGGTAACGCGGGACCGTATTATGCGCGAGTATCATAACGACTACCCGGATTACGGGTTCGATCAGCATAAGGGTTACGGGACACAGCCGCATATCCGTGCCCTTGAGGAGTGCGGTATCTCCCCGATACACCGCACATGCTTTATGCCGGTCGCGGAATACGAGCAGCTGCGTTTTTAGGTAACAGCTGCGAGAGTATCTTTACAATTAAATACCTAATAGGTGCCCGCGAGGGAGAATAGGGAACCGGGTGAGAATCCCGGGCGGACCCGCCACTGTAATGGGGAGTCGCTTACAGAAGCCACCTTTGTCGAGATTGGGAAGGCGTAAGCGCAGTGAACCTAAGCCAGGAGACCTGCCTGTTAGGACGTATTGTTTGCTCGGTGTTAAGCAAGCATTACTGGGAATGAAGGTAAAGTTCTCAGCATTAAAGCTGGGGACTTTTTATTTTTGGCGCGCCCAGCTTAGCTGGGCCGCACTTGCGGGTGAAAGTCCCGTTCCGGTAACCACCAAGGGGCCGGATAGCTAATCCCGGTGCGTCGCAGT
>NZ_JBTSLF010000266.1:0-3070 GCF_054640775.1 Candidatus Aquicultor sp.
CGGAGTGTATTAAAGAGGCCGCCATCCGGGCTCTAAAAGAAGGGAAAACCCATTATACCGACAGCCGGGGAATCATTGAACTTAGAGAGGCCATATCCGCCCACTATTTCCGGCAGTACCGGGTCACCATATCTCCGGATCAAATTATCATTACCTCCGGGACTTCACCGGCTATGTTTATGGTCTTTTCAGCCCTGTTGGAACCCGGGCAGGAGATCATTATCTCCGACCCCCATTATGCCTGTTATCCTAATTTCATCCAATTCGCTCAGGGAACTCCGGTCAAGGTTCGGGTGTATGAAGAAGATGGTTTTCAATACTATCCGGAGGAAATCAAAAAACGTATAGGACCAAACACCAAAGGGATTTTCATCAATTCCCCCTCTAATCCTACCGGAACGCTTCTGTCGGAAGACCGGATGAAGGATTTGGCCCGGAATGATCCTTATATCATTTCGGATGAGGTTTATCATGGGCTGGTCTACGAGGGTCAGGAACATTCCATTCTGGAATTTACCGACCGGGCCTTTGTATTAAACGGCTTTTCAAAACTATATGCTATGACCGGCTGGCGATTGGGCTACCTGATCGCCCCCAAGGATTTTATTCGTCCTTTACAAAAGATTCATCAGAATTTTTTTATTTCTGCCAACTCAGTGGCCCAATGGGCCGGTATCACCGCCCTGACCCAGGCCCAGGCGGATGTGGCTCGGATGTGTGATTTATATAACCAACGTCGAAAGGTAATGATCAGCCGGCTCAAGGCGCTGGGATTTGGTCTGAAGGTCGAACCTACCGGGGCCTTTTACGTCCTGGCCAATGCCAAAGCCTTTCATTCCGATTCTTATAAACTGGCCTTCGATATCCTGAAAAAAGCCAAGGTGGGGGTGACCCCGGGGATTGATTTCGGCTCCGGTGCCGAAGGGTATCTCAGATTCACTTATGCCAATTCCATCGAACGGATCGAAGAAGGGATGGAACGACTCCGGATTTATTTACAACGGGAAGAATATAAAATCATATCCAAAGATATTTGAAGTGGTACTGTTACTCGTTTCTGGTTACTTGTTTTTTACAAGCAACGAGCAACCAGTAACCCGCAACACGTGTCCTATAAACCGAACCCCTATTGAAAGTTGGGAAATGTCCTTAGATGAAATTTATGAGCTACTGGGATGATCATACGTTCTGCGGAATTCGTTAAAAGCGCCTTAAAGCCTGATCATTATCCTAAATCCACCCTCCCGGAAATAGCCTTTGCCGGTCGTTCCAATGTAGGCAAATCCTCCCTGATCAATACTTTAGTACGGAGAAAAGCCTTAGTGCGGACCAGCCGCACCCCCGGTCAAACCCGTACCTTGAATTTTTTTTTGATCAATGATACCTTTATGCTGGTTGACTTGCCGGGGTATGGCTTTTCCCGGGCATCCAAGGAGGTGATTAAGAGCTATCAGGAGTCCATTGGTACTTATTTAAAAACGAGAAGTAATCTGACCTTGGTGGTCTTGCTGCTGGATATTCGCCGTATCCCCAGCCAGGAGGATAAGGCCTTTTTTCAATCAATTCGGGTTAATGGGTTGGAATACTTAATTGTCTTGACTAAATCGGATACCCTGGGTCGGGGTTCCTGGAAAAAGGCCCGGAAAGACATTTTTACTAGTTTGGAGGATCCGCCGGGCGAACCCCTATTTTTTTCAGCCAAAACCGGCCAGGGCCGTGAAGAGATTTGGGCCGAGATCGAAGGCCGGCTCGACCGATAATCTAGTTTAGTTTCCATCCGGAAAGTTCTTTTCCGGATGAGAACTAGTTATTTTGTATCAATTTAGTACAAAAATAGATTTCTAGATCTTCCGCTGATCCGGTCTATTTTCATGTTTCGTGGTGCCACGCCCCAAAAGGCGGGGCATGGCGGTTTAGGTTTAAATAATTAAACCTTTTCAAGGCAACATTAGAGTTAAAATCCCCCTCAATCACCCTTTTTGAAAGGGGGAAGTCTTTCTCCTCCCTTTCAAAAAAGGAGGGCGAAAGGGATTTGTAAATGCTTTTTCAAACAGCTAAGTTAATTCTTTATTTCAAAAAAACCATTAGAAGGAGTCTTTATGAAATCACAAACGAAACCGGTTATGATGATTGGATTAGGCGTTTTTATCTTTTTTCTATTTTCCGCGTTCGCCCTGGCGGCCCCCCCGGACAACTTTACCTGCAAAATGAATTTTATGGGCATGTCTATGCCCATGGCCAAAATGGGAAATAAGTCCCGTGTAGAAAATATAATGTTCGGCGGTCTGGTGACCATAAGTTATATGGATCAAAAAAAGACCGTCACCATGAATACCAAAAACAAGACCTATTTTGAACAGGCTACCCAGGAAAGGGTTCCTTCGATTTATAACCCCAATGTGGTCATTGATAAGAAGAAAATCGGGTCGGATACCATAGACGGGCATCCTTGTGTCAAGTACAATGCCGTTTTTTATAACAAAGAAAAACCGCAGGATAAATTTACCTCGGTTCTTTGGGAGGCCCAGGATTTGGGAGGATTGCCTATTAAAAATGAAGTGGTCATTCCTGAAAACAAAAGAAGAGAAGGGGGCCCGGAAAAATTTACTTCTGAAATGAAAGAAATCAAAGTCGGTGCCGCCACGGCCGCTATGTTTGAAGTCCCCAAAGACTACAAGAAGGTCAACAGCATGAGCGAAGTCATGGGTGGAGATATGCGGGAAATGATGAAACAGATGCAAAAAAAGTAAAACAGGGAAACGTTATTTTATGATTCGTTCTGTGACCGTATTCTTTTTTTTGTTGGGCGTCCTGGTATCTTCATTACTTGTTTCCTCCTGCAGCACGGGAAAAACTTATCAAAAGGGCCCCGTCAAAGACTATCCTGATGTTTTAGAAGAAAAGGCTAATACATGGCGAGGCGGGGCTATCGGGGCTTCTTTATGCAGTCCCATAGAAGGAAAGATAAAAGAAATTTCCGCCCAGGCCTCGCGCGAAGCAGCTCGGGAAGGAAGACCGGTAGCCTATTTAAGCCTGGACGGATTTCAGCGCGTGGAGACTTATCCGGTGG
>NZ_JBTSLF010000267.1:0-3068 GCF_054640775.1 Candidatus Aquicultor sp.
GGGGGCGACCGTGATGGAGTCGCCTGTGTGAATCCCCATGGGGTCGAAGTTCTCGATCGAGCAGATGATGACGACGTTGTCCTTAAGGTCGCGCATGACCTCAAGCTCGTACTCTTTCCATCCGATGACGGACTCTTCTATTAAAAGCTCGGAAACAGGGCTGAGCATTAACCCATTCGAAACGATATTTATATATTCTTCCTGGTTGAAGGCTATACCGCCGCCGGTGCCACCCAGGGTAAAACTGGGACGGATAACCAGCGGAAACCCGAAATCCTCTGCGAGTTTCAGCGCATCGTTTAAGTTGTAGGCGAAGCCGCTTCGCGGCACTTCAAGGCCGATTTTCTCCATGGCGGCCTTAAACTCGCTTCTGTCCTCGGCTTTTCGAATCGCCGGCAGCTTTGCGCCTATCAACTCGACGCCGTATTTGTCGAGCACGCCGTTCTCGGCAAGCGCAACGGCCGTGTTAAGGCCGGTCTGCCCGCCAATCGTCGGCAAGAGCGCCTGCGGCCTCTCTTTCTCGATGATCTTCTCAACCACTTCAGGGGTAATCGGCTCGATGTAGGTACGGTCGGCGAACTCGGGATCGGTCATGATGGTCGCCGGATTGCTGTTGACCAGCACGACCTCAAAACCATCCTCCTTAAGGACCTTGCATGCCTGGGTGCCCGAGTAGTCGAACTCACACGCCTGTCCGATGATTATCGGTCCCGAACCGATGATTAGTATTTTTTGGATATCGTTTCTTCTTGGCATAACCCTTCTTCCTGCTACGTAACTGTTAACGTCTTTAAATAACTCTCATTTAATTACTAGGCTCGTGCCCAATCAAAACCAGCGATTAGCGAGGGGCGATTGGCGATTAGGGAAAGTTATGACGAGTACCCTCATCAGTTACTCCCATCGTAATCTATACATACTAGCTTGTGGCTCATAGCTTTCTTAGACCCACTTTCTCGATCCACACCCAATCGCTAATCGCTCTTCGCTAATCGCTGGCATGATGGCTATGCCATCATGCCAATAAACTGGTCGAACAAGTACCGGGCGTCGTGCGGACCCGGCGCTGCTTCCGGGTGATATTGGACGGAGAATGCCGGTATCTCCAGGCAGCGGAGGCCCTCGACTGTGCCGTCGTTTAAGTTGATATGCGTGACCTCGACTTTGCCGGCTTTGCTTGTGCCTCCCCAGCCGCCCTGCGGGATACTCTGGCCGACCTGCCAGGGTTGCTCTTTTATGTTGAGCGATTTCGGATCGACGGCAAAGCCGTGGTTCTGGCTTGTTATCTCGACGCGGCCGTTCAGCAGGTTTTTAACCGGCTGGTTGCCGCCGCGATGCCCGAATTTTAGTTTATACGTCTCGCCGCCTAACGCGAGCGATAGCAGCTGATGACCGAGGCAGATACCGAAAATCGGCTTTTTGCCGAGTAGGCCCTCGATTGTCTTGATGGCATACGTTACGGCAGCCGGGTCGCCGGGGCCGTTGGAGAGAAATACCCCGTCGGGATTCATCTTTAGGACTTCCTCGGCAGAGGTAGTGGCCGGCACTACGTTAATATTGCAACCCGCATTCGATAAGCAGCGTATGATATTCGCTTTTATACCGAAATCAAACGCGACTACTTTGTGGATACCCTTCTCGTTATTGGTCCATGAGTACGGTTTTTCGACCGTTACGTCTTTTACCAGGTCGCGCCCGACCATCGTCGGGGAGTTTTTCGCCTTCTCGACCACTGCGGCCTCGCTATCGGCATCGACCGAGATTATCCCCCGCATGGCGCCGATGCTTCTGATATGCCTGGTGAGCGCCCTGGTATCGACTCCTTCTATGCCCATTATCCCGTTATTGGCCAGAAATTCCTGCAGTGACCCTTGCGCCCGCCAGTTGCTATAAACCGATGAGGACTCGCGCACCACAAACCCCTCGACAAATGGTTTGCGTGACTCGTGATCGTCCTTGTTGACGCCGTAGTTGCCGATCAGCGGGTAGGTCATCGTCACGATTTGTCCCGCATAGGATGGATCTGTCAGGATCTCTTGGTAACCGGTCATGCTGGTGTTAAAGACGACCTCACCGGTAGTCTCGCCGGTCGCGCCAAACCCATACCCGTAAAAGACCTTCCCGTCTTCCAGCGCCAGTATCGCTTTCTTCTTCTTTAAAATGCGACTCTGCTAAACTGTTTCTCTCCGTAACTATCAACGAATACTTTATCCTTAATCACCGGTTTCCCGGCGGTAAATACATCCTTTACCACGCCTTTTAATGCGCTTCCGATATATGGTGAGTTGATGCTCTTGGACTGGAATTTGCTAGCATTAACCTCAAGCATAGCGTTAGTATCTAGTATTATCAGATCTGCGTCCTCGCCTATCCCCAGGCTTCCTTTAGGAATTCCAAGGATACGTGATGGACCTATACTCATCTTGGCGACGGCTTCGCTTAAGCTTAGCACGCCCCTATCGACCAGCTCGGTAAAGATAAGACCGAGTGTGGTTTCGAGGCCGATCATGCCGAACGGGGCGTAATCGAATTCACTCTCCTTTTCGTGACGGGCGTGCGGGGCGTGGTCGCTTGCGATGGCGTCGATGACTCCGTCTTTTAAGCCTTTGCGAAGCGCCTCGATATCCGCAGCCGTGCGAAGCGGCGGGTTTACCTTAAAGTTGGTATCGTAGCCCTGCAGGTTCTCGTCTGTCAGGATAAGGTGGTGTGGGGTGACTTCGCAGGTCACATTAACACCGCGCTCTTTTGCACGCTTCACCAGGTCTAGACTGCCCGCCGTGCTTAAGTGGGCTATATGAAGCTTGCCCCCGGTAAGCTCGGCGAGGATGATATCACGCGCTACGATGACTTCCTCAGCGGCCGGCGGAATCCCTTTCAGGCCGAGCGCGGTCGACCAGTAGCCCTCGTGGATTTGCCCGTTGCGGGCCAGTAGTTCGTCCTCTGCGTGTGAGATGACCGGCTTGTCCCACATCTTGGTATATTCAAGGGCGCGGCGCATGAGCTGGCTGTTCATAACGCATTTGCCGTCATCCGAAAACCCGACTACGCCCGCTTTTATCAACTCGCCC
>NZ_JBTSLF010000268.1:0-3063 GCF_054640775.1 Candidatus Aquicultor sp.
GGGGTTCCAATGATAAAATAACAAAAAATTGAGCAAGCAGATAGGCCGGAGTCTGAAGGATAAGAGGAAGGCTATCAGAGATATATTCTCCATACTCATACAAAACTGAAGGAGTTCAAGCCAAAAAGGCCGGGCCTCCCCCTTGGGTTTTTAAGTTTTTTATTTTAAACCTTCAGCCTTTAGCCTAATCACCTGGTATTTGACCTATTCTTTATTGGAGGTCCCCATGGCTACAAAATTTGACAGGATTCTTTTTTGCACCGACTTTTCAGATGATGCCGAAAGTACCTTCTTGACCGCTCTGGATATGGCGGAGAGATACAAAGCCCGGATTTATGTCCTACATGTCCTGCATTCCGATTATCAATCCAGGCCTGACAAGGTTGAAGAATTTTGTTTGGGTGGGGAAGAAAAGTTATTTTCTCCGGCGATAATAGAAAAAGGAACAAAAAAATTAAGAGAACATTACGAATCTAAAATGGGCACCCTGAAAAACAATTACGAATTTCATACGGTCTGGGGGGTTCCCTTTGTGGAAATTGTCCGTTTTGCCCGAGCGGAGAAAATTAATTTCATCGTCCTGGGGGCTGCCGGCAGTTCCAATGTTAAACGCATTACCTTTGGCAGTACCGCCGAAAATGTGGCCCGCCGCGCCCACTGCACGGTTATGATCACTCGTAATGCGGAGGAAGGTATTGATGGACAAGGTGGGGAGTAATCCCGTCAAACTGTTCCCACAAAAATTCACGGACCCAAAAGACCATGATGGAAAAATCGGAATTTATACCTTTTGAATTGACTTCTGGTTTTCTTAACGAGGTCGAAGAAGAAAGCGGAATAAAAGTCTCGGCCTGTTTTCAGTGCCGCAAATGCACCAACGGTTGCCCGGTTACCTTTGCTATGGATATTTACCCTGATCAGGTCATGCGCTATATCCAGGTAGGATTGAAGCAGGAGGTCCTGGAAAGTGCCACTATTTGGGTCTGCTCTTCTTGTGAAACCTGTACCACCCGCTGCCCCAATGAAATAGATATTGCCGGAATCATGGACTTTCTGAAACAATCAGTGGTGAAAGAAAAAGGGCAGGCCGCTGAAGGCAAGGTCCTGGCCTTTCATCAGGTTTTTATGGACGACATTAGAAAAAGGGGGCGGGTCTTTGAAAGCGGCTTGATCGGAAATTATATGCTTAAAAGCGGCGATTGGCTGCAAAAAATGAAAGACGGGACTCTCCTCGATGAGATGCGTTTAGGCTGGACCATGTATCGGAAGGGCCGGCTTAATCTGTTCCCTAAAAAAATAAAAGAAATAAAGGAAATCGGGAATTTGTTTAAAAACAAGTCATAGACTATAGCCTGTTTTCGAGGTTTTTCATGAAAGTCTCCTACTACCCGGGATGTTCCCTGGAAGCCACAGCCAAGGACTATCAGGAATACATTTCATACGTTTGCGGGCAATTGGGGGTTGATCTTGAGGAAATCCCCGACTGGTCGTGTTGCGGGGCTACCGCTGCTCACAGTACCGATGAGTTTTTATCAATTGCCCTGCCGGGACGTAACCTGGCCCTGGCCGAAAAAATCGGGCTCGATATGGTTGTCCCCTGCCCTATGTGTTTCAATCGCTTAAAGACCGCCGGTCATGGACTACATAAGGGGCCAAGGAAAGATATGCCTTTTGCCTATGCCGGGAAAACCAAGGTCTGGGATCTTCTGGATTTCTTAAGTCAGCCTGATCGGCTCTCCCGGATTCAGGCCAAGGTCCAACAACCGTTGAAAGATCTGTCGGTGGTCTGTTACTACGGTTGTATGGCCAACCGTCCTCCCAAAATCACCGGGGCCGGACAGCATGAAAATCCCCAGAACATGGATATCCTGCTGAAAGCTCTGGGAGCTACCGTCCATGATTGGTCTTTCAAAACCGATTGCTGCGGGGCCGGTCATACCATCGCCCGGGCTGACATTGTTCATACCCTGGTACAACGTCTTTATGAAAGGGCACTGGAAGCCCGGGCCGAGGCTATCGTGGTTTCCTGCCAAATGTGCCAGGCCAACCTGGATATGCCTCAAACGAGGATTGCTGAAATCTTCCGGAAAAGATACGATATACCTGTCTATTACTTTACGGAATTGATCGGGGTTTCCTGGAAGGCGCCCGTGGTGAGGACCTGGTTGTCCCGCCACCTGGTAAATTCTGAACCCCTCTTGAAGCGAAAAGGACTTATCTGAAGTCGGATAAAATATCTCCTTATCTTATTCTTTCCGCTGGCTTATCAAACCCGGGCCGGGGGGGTCTTTCTCCTCGAATTTCACGGATCATGTCTTCCATCTCCCTCCGGAAGTCTATCTGAAACAGAAAATACCGAGCCTGTTGTTCGGGCTTAAGTAAATTCATTTCTTCTTCCAGTTGCTTATTCTCCAAATCATTTATCTCTTTTTTTCGGTTTTTTAGACGAATCACGAGGTCTTTCAACTCCCGTTCCGAAGGATTCGTATCCCGAAGTACATTTCTAACCTTTTGAATATCTTCTCGAAAATCACGATGGACCTTTTTTCGCGCCTCTTCGTAATAATTGTTGACGGAAATGAATCGAGTTGCACTTTCCCGGTCCAGTTTCAGAGTTTCGGCCAATTTCCATACCTTCATCATCTGAATTCGTTCCCAGCTTTTTTCGTGTGGGTCTTTCAATTCTTTCCAAGGTTCAGCCCAAGCCGGAAAACATCCCAGGATCAAAGAAAGAAGAATGATCCATAGCATATTTTTAACAGACATATTCCTCTCCCTCCTTAAAACCGGCGGAACCCCCCGGTTCCATTTTTTTGATCAAGACTTCCAGTTCCCGAACATTAAGCCCCTCAAGGGATCTGGAAACATCCCAATGCAGTTCATCGTCCATCACCAAACGGGAAGGAACGGGTAAATCCTTTCCCATCCGGGCCACTACCCTTTTCGCCAAACGAACAGACTCATTGTCGGAAAGGGATTCTACGGCCGCAGACAAGGGCAGTGCCCCCGTCTCCCATTTTATTTCATGGCCATTGCTTTCCAGGATTGTAGGTATTTTATTGC
>NZ_JBTSLF010000269.1:0-3047 GCF_054640775.1 Candidatus Aquicultor sp.
TCTTGATCGTCGAGGCGACGAAGCAGCTTTATCGGCCGATCGGCGTGCGCCGCATGGCCCGCAACGCTCTGCCGCAATTGCAGCCGGTGATCGGCGTACGTCCGGCCGGCGTCGCGGGGAATTGAGCGAAAGAGGTTCTTTCCTCACGTCGAAGACGGAATGCGCGATGGTCTCTCGCAGCGCTATTGGCTTCGGGTTGTACGTCGATTTGAATTTCGAGCTTTAACCCAAAGGAGACTTCCAACGGACCGGTGACGAGCGGCTTAGCGCCCTTCTCGGCCGCCCAAGCTTAACCGGGCAAATCCCGAAAGCAGTCATCCATTTATGGACGGACGGAGCGGAGTCATGCGGCGTCACCTTCTGGATTGGCGCGGAAGGTGGAGGAGATATCGGGCGGGATACTCAGCGCTTCGTCCGCAGTGCTGCGGCCATCGCCTCTGCCCGAACTCTCTCGAAGCCCGTCAAATCTTTAATCTCCGGCATTTCGATCACCGCCCTGGGATGCGCGAGAGTCGGAAGCGGCGTATCGCTCCAGCTTATTTGATTGAGAAAGCGCTTGAGCACGTATGGTGCCTCCATCGTTGATTCAAATTCGCGAGCCGCGGCTTTCTCGCTGCTGTAGAATTGTTTTGTGTGCTGCACATGCTCGCCGGTTGCGGGTACAATTGCCATGCCGACGACCACCTTTTCACCAGCGAGATATGTCCGAAGAAAGCTGGATTCGACGATCAAGACTTCATCCACCCTAGTGGAGAAACGATAACCTTGTGCGGTCACAACGACAGGTACCAGCTCGAGCGCTTTAGCGGCCTCGATATCGATTCCTAGCGCATTGGCGAGGACATCAGGCTGCAATTTGAGCGCCGACAGTTTGATCTTCGCCTGCTTCGCGGCGTCGCTGAGCTTCTCATCATAGCGAGCGCGCTCGTGTGGGTCTGCAGGCATGAGAAAGAACTTCACCTCGCCGACGAGGCAGACCCCACCAAACGCGACAAGGAGATCGACCTGCTCAGGAAACGTCTTTGACTTCTTGATCCCGTGCCGCGCGCAGGCAGCACCCGCGAACATCGTATTCCGTACGATTGCGTCGCATACTTGGTGACGGTAGAGGGTCTCGTACCGGTCCCCCCGACCTTGGGTGGTGGATGGCACAGCCTTTCCCGATCCGCTGCGTCGGCTAGTGGTTGGCCACGTAATTGGATTGGTGTCGTCAATTCCGCCCTTCTCGAGCCAAGCTTCGACGCGTCGAACGATGTTGCTTGTAGTTAGGACTGACAGCGGAAGCACCACCTCGGTCGTACCTGGGACGGGCACCAGCGGTGCAGCCCAAAGGCCTTTGTTGCCCTTGGCCTTTGACGGTCCGCCCGTCTGAAACTGGAACGTAAGAAATGTAATCAGCTCATCGGCCTGTGCGGCATCGACCCTAAGACCCTGCTCGACAGCCTTACGAAGGGATTCCCGTTCCACGGCGAGCGCGAGCTCGCGGGCGTCTCCGGGCCTGATGGTTGACGTCGGCAACGGCACGCGCTTGGTTATTAGCGTGGCCACGTCACGAATGATGTGCCAAGCCAGCAACAGACGGGCGACTGTCAGGCCCGGTCGGAGAGGCATGTCGGTATTCACAAAATCCGCAAGATACACGCCCTCAAGCGCGGCTTTTTCGATGGGATAGGCCGGCATGTAGCGGGACAGGTAAGAAACTGCGGCGACTTTGATCTTTGGCGCCGAACCACGGCCGACTACATCGACAACACCGAAGGTTCTTCCCAGCCGGCGGCGATCCGCTGGTTTGAGTTTAGGCCAAGCGGTCATGTCAATGTGGGGGTAATTCATCAAGTTTGATTGCTGGCGCATCTCCCAGGCTTGCCGCAATTGTTCAAATGAACGATCGCTGGGCTGCCATAGGGCTACGCCTTCCGGGTTCGTCGTGGAATACCACCCATCCCACCAAACCGCGTTCCAAAGCGTATTGATGGCTTTGCGGAAGCTGTACGCCAGCGATGCGGTGATTGCCACTGGCGCTAGGTCATCGGTAGGCTCGGCGGTTCCGTTTGATTTCGCTGCGTCGAAAAGCCAATTCTCGGTGAGATCGGCCCCGGTCTCTGCAATATCGGCAACGGTGAAACGCTGCCCCCCTACGCCTTCGATTCGCAATCTACTCATCGCGTCCATTGACAGCCAATCGGCCTCACGCGTCCGATTGGCTTCATCGAATGTCAGATCGAGGGCGGTTCGATAATCCCGGTTGTGGGCCGCGACCGCAAGTATGGTGCTCCACGCTGGGGTCAACCGATCCAGCGTCGGATTCGGGAAGGCCGTGCGACCCGCAGCGGCCTCTTCCGCGAGCCATTTAGCTGCCTCATAGAGACGGGTGTCGGAAGACTCTTTGGATAAATCCGCATAGGCGGCATCCCAGTCGGCCTGGGAATAGCTTTCCGAAGACGGTGGCTTTAGCTTCCCGACGGCCTCGCCGAAATCCGTGTGCCGATGCGACATTCTTATTCTCCGGCTGGAACGGCCGGGAGCGGCACGTCTTCTGCCGAGAAGATAGGCGTGATCAGCTTCAGCTCAAGCCCGTTCCACGGCTCCAGCCATCTCGCAACCTGACCGAATGACAGCTAATCTGCCCTTGTTGTCCGAAACCGGCTCAGCGGGAATCGGCCCTTCCTGCAATCGATCGCAACAGATCGAATGTCAGGTTCTGGCGCAAAAGGGACATTCAAATTGAGACACTGCCTAACTTCGGGCCGCACTTGTCGGCTTGCACCGTCGGGCCTATACCCCTGAGCCCGCTTCGGCTGCACCATAGCGCCGTCTCTTTCCCCCTGCTGCTTGATGTGAATGGTCACGCTTCATCACCATCCTCTCTGCCCGCAATCGCGTTTCGTCCGGCTTTTTTTGGGGGAATATGGCATTGACCCGCAGCTGATCGAAGAAAAGCCTTTCGAGCGCCGGCAAGACTACCTGTTGCTCGATCCGGCCGGGGAGACGCCGCTTCTGATCGAAGACAACGGGATGGTGGTGCCGGGTGCGGCGGTCATCGCCGA
>NZ_JBTSLF010000270.1:0-2533 GCF_054640775.1 Candidatus Aquicultor sp.
AGGTTTGAGGTTTAAGACAAAAGATGTTGTCAGGGTAAGATTTTTCCATGAACCCTACACCTTATACCTTGGACCTTACACCTTTCGTCTCACCCCTCGGACCTTGAACCTTTAAAAACTAAGGAAAAGGATTATCGGATGAAGGAAAAAGATTACAGCCAATATAAAGGGGTATGGGTGTTGGGGGAAGTGAGGGATGGACAGATTCACCCCGTATCCTATGAACTATTATCCTGGGGGAGAGGACTGGCCGATAAACTTTCGGTTGATCTTTCTATCGTTCTCATCGGGAGCGCTATTAGAGACAAAGTCGGAGAGTCCATTGCCAGAGGTGCGGATAGAGTTTACGTGATTGATCATCCGGCCTTGGACCACTTTAGGGTTGATCCTTTTGCGGCCGTTCTCACGTCCCTGGTCGAGGAATATAAACCGGAGATCTTGATCGCTTCAGCCACGACCATGGGGCGGACTATTATGCCCATCATGGCCATGAAGCTGGATGCCGGTCTCACGGCCGATTGTACGGGGCTGGATATCGATTTGGAAGAAAGACTCCTGATTCAAACCCGGCCGGCAGTAGGGGGGAACATTATGGCTACGATCAAGACCCCGGTTTTACGGCCTCAAATGTCGACCGTGCGCCCAAAGTCCAAGAGACCTCTGCCCCTCGACCCTTCAAGAAAAGGGGAAGTAACCATCAAGGAATTCAGCGAAGAGCTCCTGACCTCGAGGGTCAAGAGGCTGAAGTTTATAAAAGAGGAAGCCATCGGGGCGCCCATCCAGGATGCCGAAACTATCGTGGCCTTCGGCAAAGGTCTGAAGGACGGCAAACATGTGGAGCTGATGAGCGAACTGGCCGGATTGTTCGAGGGGTCCCTGGGGGCATCACGGAGCGCGACCGATCTGGGTTGGATTTCCTATTCCCACCAGGTCGGCCTCAGCGGGAAGACGGTTTGTCCGAGGCTCTACATCGCCGTTGGGATTTCCGGAGCAGTCCAACATCTGGCCGGGATGTCCTCAGCCGAGACCATCGTGGCCATCAATTCCGATCCGGAGGCGAATATTTTCGGGGTTGCGGATTATGGAATCGTGGGAGACCTTTTTGAAGTGGTTCCCCTTTTAATAAAGAAACTGAATGAAAAAGCCAAGGAGGCATAAATAATGGAGCGGCAATATGGGAAGGTTACCGTTGAGATAATCGAAGAGCTGAAAAAAATTGTCGGTGAAAAGAATACTATCTTTGATGATAAAGCCAAACTGAAAGAATATGGGATGGACACCCTTTCCCTGATCACCGGGGTCGTTTCTGAACCTGATGTGGCGGTAAGGCCCGAGTCTACGGCGGAGGTGGCGGCCGTTATGAAATTAGCCTCCAAATACAATATCCCGGTGACGGCCAGAGGGGCAGGGACCGGGCTGGCCGGGTCGGCCATCCCCACCCGCAACGGGATTGTTCTATCTTTAGAGAAAATGAATAAAATCCTGGAAATCGATACGGTGGACCGGGTGGCGGTGGTCGAAGCCGGGGTCATCACCAAAGATCTCTGCCGGAAGGTGGAGGAACACGGGCTTATGTACGCCGGATACCCCATGAGTACCGAGAGCAGTTTCATTGGTGGGAATGTGGCCACCAATGCCGGGGGGGCAAAGGTCATCAAATATGGAAATACCCGGAAACATATTCTGGGATTGGAAGTGGTGCTGGCCTCCGGAGAAATCCTTCAGCTTGGCGGTCGTTTCCGAAAGAGCACCTGGGGGTACGATCTCATGGAGACCATCATCGGGTCGGAGGGGACCCTGGCCATTGTCACCAAGGTCATCGTCAATTTAATACCCGGTGGGGGTAAGACCCTGGATCTTATCGTGCCTTTTCCGGATACGGAAACCGCGGTCATCGCTGTCTCCAAAATGATCGTCGAAGGCAACATTTTCCCGGTGGCGGTCGAATTCATGGACCGAATGGCCCTGACCCTATCGGCCAAACATCACGAGATCACCCTCCCCTTCACTGATAGGGACGACGTGGGGGCTTTTCTCATTGTCCAGCTTCATGGAAAATCGCAGGCAGAACTGGATGAGATTTATGAAAAGGCCGGTGAATTGTGTCTGGGAAATGGGGCCTTGGATGTTTTTGCTGCCGAGAGCCGGCGGGATTCCGAAAATATCTGGAAGGTCAGGGAGGAATACAGTCCCGGCTTTAGATTTATAGGTAAGATGGTTTACGGCAATCCGGGCGATGTTATCGTCCCTTTTTCCAAGGTTCCGGAGAGGATGAAGGAACTGAAGCGGCTGGAGAAAAAATATAACATAATGATTGCCACCGTCGGACACATTGCAGATGGAAATCTTCACACCCATTTTTTTAAACCCGATGAAGTTTCTCCTGAAAATTGGACCGAATACGCCAAGAAGATCTACGACGAGCTGACCGATTGCGCTTTGAAATTAGGGGGGGTAGGCAGCGGAGAACATGGGATAGGGATTTTGAAAAAGGCGATTTTTCTCCGGACTAAGTCGCCCGCGGAGATTGAAG
>NZ_JBTSLF010000270.1:2548-3040 GCF_054640775.1 Candidatus Aquicultor sp.
ATTATCTATTGAACCCGGACAAGATCATATAACTTTTTTGAGTTTAAGAGGAGCCCCCTTGGAAACAAAAGACCAGACCAAAGAATCCCCTGACCTTGATCTCCTTTTCAAGCCCCGTTCCCTGGCAGTCATTGGAATTTCCCGTGATCCGGGCCGGGGAGGCGGGTTTATCTGGTGGAAAATTCAGGCCCAAGGCTATCCCGGGAAAAAATACCCGGTAAGCCGAAGTTGTACTGAGTTGGACGGGATCCCCTGTTACCCTTCCCTGACCGATATCACCGAACCCATCGACTTGGCCATTGCCGCTATCCCGGCAGCAGCGGTGGAAAAAATGGTGGCCGAATGCGCTCGAAAAAAGATTAAATTTGTCGTCATTCATGCCGCCGGTTTTGCCGAGTTGGGGGAAGAGGGGAAAAGCTTACAAGAAAGGGTGGTCGAGATTGCCAAAAAACATGGGTTGCGCCTGGTCGGGCCAAACTGCATGGGTATCTT
>NZ_JBTSLF010000271.1:0-3027 GCF_054640775.1 Candidatus Aquicultor sp.
ACGCGGGACGAAAAACGATGACCGAAGAACGGTTGACCTAGAATCGTCTCACCTTCCTCATTGAGAATCCTCAATCCAAAATCTGCAATCTACAATTCACAATAAAAGAAAGGAGTGCATTATGTACACCCTGGCTGCAATTGTCGTTTTATTGATCTTTTTTTTAATCAGTGCCATTCGCATTTTGAACGAATACGAACGAGGGGTGATTTTCCGCCTGGGACGGGTGTTGGGGGCCAAAGGACCGGGGTTGATTCTCCTGATTCCCATTATTGATAAAATGATTAAAGTGGATTTGAGAACAGTGACCATGGATGTTCCGCCACAGGATGTCATTACCCGAGATAATGTCTCGGTTAAAGTCAATGCCGTAGTGTATTTCAGGGTCATGGATGCCGTAAAGGCCACGATAGAGGTTCAGCAATATCTTTATGCCACTTCCCAGTTGGCCCAGACGACTTTGCGCAGTGTCTGCGGTCAGGCGGAGTTGGATAAGATCCTGTCGGAAAGGGAAAAGGTCAATACGGAAATTCAAGAGATCCTGGATATGCACACCGATCCCTGGGGCATTAAAGTGTCTGTCGTCGAAGTTAAACAGATCGACCTGCCTCAGGAGATGCAACGGGCCATGGCCAAGCAAGCCGAGGCCGAGCGGGAACGAAGAGCCAAGGTCATCAACGCCGAAGGGGAGTTCCAGGCCGCATCCCGCATGGCTGATGCCGCCGCCATCATTGAGCCCCACCCGATTGCCCTTCAACTTCGTTATCTCCAGACCCTAAGAGAAGTGGCTTCGGAACATAATTCAACGACCCTTTTCCCCATTCCCATAGATCTTTTTAAACCGTTTTTAAAATTGGCAGAATTAGCTGAAACGAAAAAAGGGTAGGGGGGGCAAAACAGGAGCAATTTTAAGCTCAAAAGTCAAAGAAAAAAAACTACTTGTTTTCCCCTTTCCACTTTGAACTTTGAGCAGCAAAGGTAAATTATATAATCCAAAGGAGAAGATTGAATATGGCTAAAAAAGAAAAGGCTGAAAAAAAAGAAAAACCCCTGGAAAAAATGACGGCCAAGGAACTGCGCGATGTGGCCTTGACCATTCCTGAGATATCCGGTGTTCATGGGATGAATAAAGAGGAGGTCCTTTCGGCCATTAAAAGGGCCCGTGGAATTCAAGAAGCCCCTGTTAAAAAAGGGGACCGCTCCATGCGGCAGTTGAAAGGAAAGGTCAAGGAATTACGGGGAAAAAAATTGGAATATCAAGAGAAAAACGATAAAAAAGCGATCAATCAATTAAGACGCCGGATCGGCCGGCTGAAGAAGAAGACTCGAAAGGCGGCCTAAGCACAAAATCTAATGCCTGATTTACAATCTGCTAAAAATACTCGAAAGATGAGGGACGAGGGACGAATTCTCGTCCTTCGTCTTAAAAGAGGTCGTTCTTCCTCCTCCCAAGTTCCTAAGTGCGGATCTTATAAAAAATAATAATAATAATCCCAATGAAAACGTTACCCATCCCTTATGGAAATAAAACCCTCTCGCTGGAAATCCCGGAAGAACATTGGGGAGAACTTCTTGCTCCAGCCGAAGTCCATCCGGTTTCTTTTGAAAATGGATTATTACAGGCTATCGAAAACCCGCTGGGTTCTCCTTCCCTGACTGAATTTCTGAAGGGCTGTCGGTCATTGCTGGTTCTTGTTAATGATGAAACCCGTCCAACCCCGACCGGCCGCGTTTTGGAATTTATCTGGTCTGAAATTTCCGCCTACCCAATGAAAATCCTTGTAGCCACGGGGACTCACAAAAAAAGCAGTGAAGAAGGTTGCCGCAGGATATTCGGTCCTTTGTGGGAGGAAGTAAAAAAAAGAGTCCTGTTTCATGATTGCCGGCAGGAAGGAGGGATGATCTTTCTTGGGGAAACGTCCCGGGGGACACGAGTTCTGGTCAATCAGGAGATTATGATGGCTGACCGACTGCTGGTCATCGGTTCCGTGGAGCCCCACTATTTCGCCGGCTATACCGGCGGGCGAAAAGGTGTTATTCCCGGAGTAGCCGCCTTTTCGACCATAGTGGCCAATCATTCTCTGGCTATGGATCTCAAGGCCCGCCCTCTCCAAATGGCAGGCAATCCGGTCCATGAAGACCTGGAAGAGGCCATGCATTTATTGACGATCCCGCCTATCTTCTCCCTGATGCTGGTTTTGACGCCGGAGCACCAACTCTATGCCGCTTATAGTGGATCGATGGAGGAAACCCTGATAAAGGCGGCCCAAAAGGCCGATGAGGTTTTTACCCTCTCTTTTCAACAAAAAGCGGATATCCTGATCAGTGTAGTTTATCCACCATTGGATATTGATCTCTATCAATCCCAGAAGGCCATAGAACATGGGAAGATGGCTTTAAAGGAAGATGGGATACTCATTTTGGTTATGCCCTGTCCTCAGGGTCCGGGTCCGGTCGATTTTCAAGATTTGATGTTGCAGACCAGAAACCCGGAGAAGGCCAGGGCGTTGCTTGATCAACCATATCGTTTGGGCCACCATCGCATCACCAGGAATTTGAGATTCCTGGAGCAGGGGGGGGAGGTCTGGGGCCTAACCGATCTGAATCCTCTTTTTTTATTACAGACTTTTATCCGCCCCGTGCCTTCCCTTCAAAAAGCGTTGGATATGGCCCTGGCCCAGAAAGGAAAGAAGGCCAAGGTGAGCGTCCTGCTCAACGCCAGCCTATGTGTGCCAAGACAATGTTAAGAAAATTAAAGGCTGAAACTCATAACACCAAGGCAGCGTAACAGAGTATTTCATAACAGGGTCGGGCCCCACAAAATGAGGCTCATTTCGGGGCTAAAAAAGACGATATAGGCCCTGAAAAAACCTGTCATCTTCTCCTCCTTATATCTCGATCATTTTGACCGGACTCTATTGACTATTTCTGCCAAATCCAACACTTCAATCCGATCCTCCAGGCCTTCGGTTTTAACTGCGTCTTCAAGCATTTTCGCGCATTGGGGGCAGGCTACGGCAACGATTC
>NZ_JBTSLF010000272.1:0-2995 GCF_054640775.1 Candidatus Aquicultor sp.
GACGGCAATCTGTCCGAGGACCGGGACAGCAAGTATATCTATTTTCGTTTTTTTGGAGGGGTTACCGAGGTTAACCGCCGGACCAGAAGGGTAAAATTGTTGGGCCAGATACTGGAAAAAAATGATTTTGCCGTGGAAAGTAAAGGGGAGTTGATCACCGCCAGAATAAAAAAAGTCGAGCGGGCATTGATGGAAGACAAATTTCGGTTGATCGGCCGATTAATAGGGTTTACCAGGCAGTTGGATGTCTTGCTGCGTAATGAAAAAGATATTGATTTTTTTGCTGATAAATTTTTAAAAGAAGAACAGTTGCAAAGTGCTCCGGCGTTGTAACGGCATTTTAATATACTAAAAAATTGAATGAGTAAGCGACCGAAGAAGGAGGTTTCAATGAAAAAAAATATTTCAGTTATGGTTCTTGATGACGAACCCATTGTCGGGGAACGATTGCAGCCGGTCCTGGAAAAAGAAGGATATGCGGTGGAAGTTTTTACTGACAGTCGAAAGGCTTTAACCCGCCTGGAGGAAAAAAAATTTCAGGTCCTGGTTACCGATCTCAAGATGAGCGGTCCCAGCGGGTTGGATGTGTTAAAGTTTCTCAAGGATCAGGCCATGGAGACTAAAGCCATTGTGATCACCGGCTATGCGACGATCGAGAGGGCCAGAGAAGCCGAAATACTGGATGCCGAATTTGTCACTAAGCCATTTAAACTAGAACAGATCGTCAAATTGGTGGATAAGGCGGCCAAAAAATTTAAATAACCCGGAAAGGATGTGCTCCTTGAACGGAGGTCCTATGGAAAAAGCCTACAGCGTAATGATTTTGGATGATGAGCCTATCGTTTGTGAAAGGCTGAGGTCCACCCTGGAAAAGGTCAATCTGGATATTGAGACCTTTATCGATCCCAATGAAGCTATTAAACGGTTTGCTGAGAAAAAATTTCAGATTCTAATCACCGACCTTAAAATGAAAGAGTTGGATGGTATTGAGGTGTTAAAACTGGTTCAGAAGGTTTCCCCGGAAACCAAAGTGATTATCATTACCGGGTTTGCCACTGTGGAAAAAGCCAGAGAAGCTTTAAAAATAGGGGCCTATGATTTTATCGCCAAACCATTTAAACTCAGCCAACTGCGGGATTTGGTCATAAAAGCCCTGGGGCTTTCCGGGTGATTTTGGGGAAGGGATCCCAGGGAAAAGAAAGAAATAATTATCGCGGGTATTAAGGAGGAAAGATGGCCATAATAACCATTTCCAGAGGTACGATGAGCGGAGGGGAAGCTTTGGCTAAATGCCTGTCGGAGAGATTAGGCATTCCTGCGGTCAGCCAGGAGATCTTACAGGAAGCTTCGGATCGTTTTGGGATATCCCAATCCCTTCTCCTTCAACAGTTGGAGAAGACCAAAGGATTGATTCGGGGACCTTCGACGGAAAGAAACCTTTATTTAACGGCCATCCAATTGGCTTTGGCCGAAAGGGCTCAGCGGGGGCCTTTTGTTTATTATGGACATGCCGGGCATCTCCTGATGAAAGGGGTTCCCCAAGTGTTAAAGGTTCGGGTTATTGCTCCTTTGGATCGTCGTTCTCAGAAGCTGTCGGAGATCGAAAAAATATCCTTGGAGGAGGCCAAAAAAATAATTGAAAAAATGGAGGAGGGTCGGATCAAGTGGACCCGGTTTTTATATAGTGTGGATTGGCGGGACCCTTCCATCTATGACCTGGTCATTAATTTGGATGCCATAAGCCTGGAAAGCGCCTGCGAAATGATCATTTGTACTTTAAATCAAAACGAATTTAAAGAATCTCGAGAGTCTCAAACCATTATTGAGGATTTTCTCCTGGCCAGTCAGGTGAAAGCCGAGTTGGCCGGGAATGACCGAACCAAAGGACTGGAGCTTGCCGTATCGGCAGAAAAAGGGAAGGTTAGAATTTCCGGAACCTTTGAAACGGGTGGAATTTTTCCCAGCGGAAAACACAGGATCAAAAATGACCTGGCCGAGGCAGCCCGACAGGTTCCGGGCGTTAAAGAGGTCCATATTGGCCTTGAAGATAGACCTGTTGCCTTAGACTAAGCAATGGAATGAAAGGATAAACGAATGAGTGCAGAAACCAATAACGAACAGGGAAGTCCCGTTTTCTTAAAAGAAATTCTCCAAGTCCTGGAAGAAGAAAAGCCGGTCTTTGAGGGCCTCCTCAAGTTTGCTGATCAGGAAAACAAGATCGAAGAAGAACAAATCGAATTAGCCCGAAGGCAAACTTCCCTGACCTCGGATCTGGTCAAGAATTCGGCCCTCCGTACTGATCTGGCAGCAGAAAGCACCGAACTGAACAAACAGCTGGTCAAGAATTCCGATCAACGGACCCAGTTAGCCGAAAAACGCACTGAGATGTCGGCCCAGCGTATGGAATTGGACAAACAACTGGTCAAGAATTCCGATCAACGGACCCAGTTAGCCGAAAAACGCACCGAGATGTCGGCCAATCTGGTGGATACTTCCAACAAACGAACCGAGCTGGCCGAACAACGCACAATACAGGCCGATGTGCGTACAAGATTGATGCAGGATCAGACCAAACTATCGCTCAAAAGTACTGAGCTGGCCGAACATCGGACCGCATTAGCCAATAGACGTACCGACCTGGCAGGCCGAAGAACGGAATTGGCGGATAGGCGGACAGACCTGGCCGATGAGCGAACCAATCTCGCTGCCCGACGTACCCAGTTAGCCGACCGAAGAACGACTTTAGCTGATGACCGGACGAAGTTGGCTGGCCGGCGCACCAACTTGGCTGAAAGGCGAACGGAGCTGGCCGATCAGCGGACGACTCTGGCTTCCAGGCGTACTGAATTAGCGGATAAGCGAACAGTATGGGCTTTCACCAGAACCGAGTATTCGGTGCAGAGAACCCAATTAGCCAAAGACCGGAACCACCTCGCCGTAGCCCGGAATTATTTATCTTCTCATCGAACTATTTTTGCTAAGGAAAGAACGAAGC
>NZ_JBTSLF010000273.1:0-2987 GCF_054640775.1 Candidatus Aquicultor sp.
GCCTTTTGCGATAAGCCAGGGCCTGACAGGATGCGATCAAATTCCCCTGTTCATCCTTCACCCGGATGTTGTAATTAGCCGTCTTTGAAGTCCGGCTGTATTCTTTGGCCACTGCTGTCAGTTGGTTCCCGGGAGCCGGAGAAGCGATATAGGTGATATTCATATTTAAGGCCAAGGCTATCGTCCCATAGGCATTGCAGGCGGTTTGGAAGGCCTCGTCGATCAAGGCGAAAACAGCCCCCCCGTGGGCCATGCCGAATATGTTTTCCATGTCCGGGGTAAAGGTCATCGTCACTTTGGAATATCCTTCCTCAAGATCTATCAGTTTCAACCCGAACTTTTCAGCAAACGGTTCACGGCCTACTTGCCGGAATAAGGCCTCTTTAATCCGGTCATCCATCTTCGTTTTTAATGTTCCTTTCCACCCTTCGGGATTCAACCGCATAACCTAAGACAAAGCATCATTGGATCATTATATTTAAAATACTATTATATGTCTATGCCATTTAACCATTTTAAGCAATTTAAAATCCTTCTGGAAGAATTGTTTTGACTTAAGGGCTATTGCCAAAGACCGGACTAATATGAATATCTCATTCCAAAAGCCTGCCGTCTCAGATGAGATCTATTGTCAGAAAATATGCCTTTCCTGTTTTAAAAGGAATGGACTTTGGTCAGAGGCTTTTAAATATCGATGAAATTTAAGACGAGTCAGCGGCTGTATTCAATAAAAAAAACTCCTAAGATAAGTAATAATATCCCGGTAATCCGGGCCGGGGAGATGTGTTCATGAAATAAGAGGAAGGATCCGATCAAGACAATGATATACCCCAGGCTGGATAGGGGATAGGCGTAACTAACCTCTTCTTTGGCCAAAACGGCCAGCCACAAAACAGCTCCGGCCCCAAAGGATAAAAATCCAAGGAGGACATAGCCATTAATAAGACCATAGCCCATTAACTTCCATATGGAAGCTTGTTGGTTAGAATGATCCAAAATCATCATTCCTTTTTTAAAAAATAATTGGCCGAAAGAGGATAAGACCACCGAGGCTAAAATTAAAAGTAAATGGGACATGGGGTACCGTTACCTTTTTTTCCCTAAGATTAACAGTGATGATCCCCAGGGAAAGTTTAAAAATTTTAGTAGGTTCGCTTCCCAACCCAAAAGAGCCGCCAGAAATTTATTCAGATGGTGGTTGGTTTGTTTTAAGTCGGAATGAATAGTTGGCTTAAAGAAAATCAGGCTTAGTTTTCCCAACAACCTGAATAGAACGACAATAGGAAAAATAATAAAATAGAGATAAGTGCTCTGTTGTATTGAAAAATGGGATGATTTTAATTTGGCCTTCAGTTCTTTCAAGGTATAGCGATGCCTGGCCATGACCGCAATATCATGGGTACTTTTTAAAAATTCAAAGGCCGAATCGGTAATCAATATTAACCCATTGGGGTCCAACAATTCATAAATTTGTTCAAGTACTTCATCATCATCCAGAATATGTTGATGATACAAAACATCCAGCAGAGCGATGAGGTGAAAGGTCCCTCTCTTGAATGGGAGTTTGTTGGCGTCTCCTTTAATCAAGGGAAATTTACTTCTTTGGCGGGAATATTCACAGGCCGCTCCATGACGGTCCAGGCCGAATACCTTTCCATAGTTTTTAAATAATTCTATCATGCCGCCGGTTCCACACCCGACATCCAGGATGTTACCTCCTTTATCTTTTAAATGGTAATCCAATACAATTTTAATGTATTTCTTTTTGGCTATAAACCACCAGTGACTGTTTTCCAAACGATACATGATTTCATATTCACGATCCAACATGATAGAAGTTCTTTAATTTTCCCCGATGTAATCAAATAAACAAAAGGCCTGTTTAAATCAATGTTGCGCTTCCTGGCCTACACTACTTTATTGTTAAATAATTATAATAGATTAGGCAGTGAACAACTTTAAGAAAAATGGGGATTGCCTGTCAAGGATTATTTTGCCCCGAACCCTTTCAACTTTAAGGCCGCTACTGAAAAGAGAGCATCTTCCGAGTAAACCGAATAAAAGAATTTTAGGTGGCTGGAAATACCGCTCAAAAGGCAGGATATCCCTATTCTTTTTGCGGATCCTCCTTGTTCCAAATAAAACTTGACAATCTTTCCAATCATACTAATATATTACTAAAAAAGGGGGGAAATTTTCCTGAGTAAAGTCAGGATGACCGGCTTTAAACTAATATTACAGCGGAGGAAAACCCATGTTAGTTAAAGGATGGATGACCAGCGATGTTATTACCATTGATGAAGAAACTTCCATGATGAAGGCCTCACAGATTATGAAGGAAAATAATGTCCGCCGTTTGCCGGTCATGCGTAAAGGGAAATTGATCGGCATGGTGACCGACAGGGATATTAAAGAGGCCTCCCCTTCCAAGGCCACTACTTTAGATATTCATGAATTGTATTATCTGCTTTCAGAATTAAAAATAAAAGATATCATGAGAAAAAATCTGATCACCGTCGGGCCGGAAGAAACGGTAGAAAAGGCGGCCGTTAAGATGCTGGAACATCGGATTTCAGGGTTGCCTGTGGTCAATGATAAAGGGAAAGTGGTCGGAGTGATCACGCAGGGGGATATCTTCAAGGTTCTGGTTTCCTTGACCGGTATTTATCGAGGGGGCATCCAATTGGCCTTTAACTTGGAAGATCGACCGGGTTCGATAAAAGATGTGGCCGATGTAATACGCAAAAACGGAGGTCGAATGGTCAGTATCTTGACTTCCTATGACATGTGTGAGGAAAATTGCCGTCATGTGTATATCCGCATCAAAGATATACCCGAGGACAAATTAAAGGCCTTGACCGAAGATTTGGATAAAAATTTTATCCTCCTTTATGTAGTCAAAGATTCCCTTAAAGATATTTAATAGTTTTCAGCCCAAGCTAACAAAAAAGCCCCTTGCCTTCCCTTCCTTAAAGACAAGGGGCTTT
>NZ_JBTSLF010000274.1:0-2981 GCF_054640775.1 Candidatus Aquicultor sp.
CATGGTGGGAAAAGGTCTCAAACCCGTATTGGCGGTTGACGCTGACGCCAATGCCAACTTGAATGAGGTCCTGGGTGTCCAGGCAGGACAAACGATCGGTGATGCCCGGGAAGAAATGAAAAAAGGCGGCCTGCCCGGTATGACCAAAGATATTTTCATGGAAATGAGGATTCAGGAGTCTTTAGTTGAAGCCGAAGGGTTTGATCTGATCATTATGGGCCGGCCCGAAGGGCAGGGGTGTTATTGTGCCGCCAACAACCTCCTAACCGAATTTATAGAAAAATTATCTCAAAATTATCCCTATATGGTGGTGGATAACGAGGCCGGCATGGAACATATCAGCCGGCTGACCACCCGGGAGATCGACGTATTGCTGATCGTTTCCGACAGCTCCCGACGGGGGCTACAGGCTGCTGTCCGTATAGGAGAATTGACCCGGGAATTGGGACTGAAGATAGAAAAAAGATTAGTCATCATCAACCGGGCCGAAGCAGAGGACCTCTCGGAACTTAAGGATCGGGAAATCCTGCTTCAGGAACAGGGATTAACTCTTTTGGGGGTAATTCCCAAAGATACCATGATTTATGAGTTCGACAAAGAAGGGAAACCCACCAGCACCCTTCCCGAGAATTCCCCGGCCCGTGCCGCTGCTTTTAAGTTATTTGATTCTTTATTTTAAATTGTTCAGCTTATTAAGGGTCTCAAAATAATATTTACCGAATTTTGCTGCTAGGGGCCGGGCGGTCTTCTCTTCTGAGATTATCCAAGAGGCAACCGATCGCCCTATCAGCACATTAATTCAAATCCAGGGGAACCACTATCTTCTACTATAATCCGCCAGGGTTCCTTTATATTTTTCAAGCTTCTTATCATCCAGTTCAATGCCGATTCCGGGTCTATCCGGCGGAATAAGATCCCCGTCCTTCCACTCGAAAGGTTCTTTGACGATTTCATCAAAAAAATGCCGAGCCTTGAAAATGCTCTCCTGAACCAGAAAGTTTGGTATGTTGGCATCGATCTGCAGGGCGGCGGCGGTGATGACCGGCCCTCCCCAGACATGAGGGGCCATGAGCACGTAATAGGCCTCGGCCATGGAGGCGATCTTTTTGCAGGCCGTGATCCCTCCGCAGCTTCCCAGGTCAGGCTGGGCAATGGCACAAGCGCCGGCTTCGAACAATTTTTGAAAATCATGAATGGTTACCAATCTTTCGCCGGTGGCGATGGGGATGGTCGTGCTGGCGGCCACCCTAGCCATTTCCTTAAAGTTTTCCGGCGGGCAGGGCTCTTCCAGCCACAAGGGGTCATATTTTTCAACTCTCTTGGCCAGGCGTCTGGAGACGGCCGGAGTGATCTGCCCGTGAGTGCCGATGCATATATCGGCCTTGTTCCCGACGGCCTGGCGGACCTTCTCCACCGCCCTTTCGGCGTGATCATACTCGGCCATGGTTATTTCCCAGGGGGCCAGGGGCATTCGTCTTAACCCGGCCTGGGGTAGGGGATCGAATTTGACCCCGGTAAATCCCGCCTCCACCATCCCGGCCGCCGTTTCAGCCAGCCCGTCGGGGTTGGTGAACCAATCCAGAGTGGCTTCCAGGAGATTGTCTTTTTTCAGGTCGAAGAGGTAGGTGTAACTTCTGACCCGGTCTCTGTATTTTCCCCCCAGCAGATTGTAAACCGGGGTGTTGTAAAATTTCCCGCAAATATCCCATAAAGCGATATCAAAGGCGCTGATCAAACCAACGGTAAGATAATCAGGATGTTGGGCCGTCAGGTTGGAATAAAGTATATGGTACAGCGTTTCCCGGTTGATCGGGTCTTGATCTTTCAGGTACATGTCGAAGATGTTCTTCACCATTTTTTCGTAGCCTTCTTCAAGGCCGTAAAGGCTCCAGAGAACCGCGGTTTCTCCCCAGCCGGAAATTCCCTGGTCGGTTTCCAGCTTGAGAAAAAACCATAAAAATCCTCCCCAATTGGGCGGCTCGGTTTTTACAACATATGGTTTAACCTTTGTCAGTTTCATGGTCGTCCTTTCTTTTTGGAGGTTAAGAAAAGCTAGCCAAACCTATTTGAAATTTAGTTCTTAGTTTCGATCCTCCAAGAATGATGCTGGATACTGGATAAAAACAAAAAGCGATACTCGATTCAGGATAAAGTCAATCCAGCATCCAGCATCGACTGGCCAGAGACGATCAATCCCCCTTTTAGAAAAGGTAGAGATAAATTCTCAGGCTTCGTTTCTAAGAATCTAAAGACATGACCGAACCGTCCTCATAACCAGAGCCCGGGCGATCTGGACCATATAACCGTTGTGTGTCAAAGGTTTGGCTCCGGCGACAGCGGCCCCTCCGGCTCCTTCTGCAATTTTTTCGTTAGGTGGTTTTCCAATTATTGTTTTTTCGGCATTGACCGGCCGGTATGGTTTTACAAAAACGGCGTTTAAGCAGATTCGGGCTTTTTCGATTTTTTGGTCTTTGATTGTTATTGAGGCCGCGCAGTTGACGATAGGAAAATCAATGGACTTCCTAATGGCAAATTTGGTGAAGGCGCTTCCGGTGTCAGGGGCCGGTGCCGGAATATCGATCTCCAGGACGAGTTCGTCTTTTTCCAGAACTGTCGTCCCGGCCACACTCACCCGAAAGAAATCCTCGGCCGGAATGGTTCTCTTGTTGGTCCTGATGCGGCTATCAAGGGCGATCAAAGCCGGGGCGGTATCGCTGGGATGAACAGCATAGCATCCTTCTTCCACACTGCCGCCGAAGATGGAATGATAACGATTGTCGCCGGCTATGGCATAACACCGTCCGCCGCCCTTTCTCAGGCAAGGAAACCGGTTGTCCGGAGTTCGGTAGTACCAGCATCTTATATCCTGGCAGATATTCCCGGCCAGGGTGCCCATCTCCCGTATATGGGGTGAGGCGGTTTTTCCGGCTGCCAGAGACAGGGCAGAAAATTTCTCTTTCACCACGGGATGACGAGCAATA
>NZ_JBTSLF010000275.1:0-2975 GCF_054640775.1 Candidatus Aquicultor sp.
AAAACAGATGAGCAGATCGAGCTACCCGTACGGGGCGTCTTTTTTGAAATAGGTTCTGCGCCGAGTTCCATGCCCGTAAAAGACCTTGTCGAGCTGGACGAAAAGCAGGAGATAATTGTCGACTGCAGTAATAAAACATCCATGCCGGGTATTTTTGCTGCCGGCGATGTGACGAGCGTTCCGCAGAAGCAGATCATCGTAGCGGCGGGTGAGGGCGCCAAAGCGGCACTATCGGCATACGACTACGTAATCAGGCTACCCGAGGATACCAAGTAAGCCTACCTCGATCGTATCTTAGAGCATGGTTACCTGCTAACGAAGAGCCTTGCGGGCAGCGCGACCTAGTGCGTGTAAATAAGAACGAAGACGTAAAAGACGAGCGTTATAACCGATGCGATAGCGAGGCTTTTCCACACCAGTGGGTCTTCGTTTTTAATAAAGTTCTTGAAACCTTCAATCATGGTACTCATCCACCTTATGCAATATGTAGCCGGGGTCATAGCCCCGCAAAGACAGGATACACTCCTAAAATCGATTATACTGGTATGCGCAACATTTTGGTATAGCCATGGCCTTAAATAAGCCGCCATGCGGCAAAGTTTATGACCCGCATCGTACCGGAATACCTGGTTAACTACACATATAGTGGCTTATAATCATTTATAATCAGATGGTGCACGTAAGGACGATGGCGGTGTAAAGTAGTTGGTTGAGCATTTTGTTGACTATTATAAGATACTAGAGGTCGACCCCGAGGCCTCAAAAGAGGTTATCGATAAAGCATACAAGGCGCTGTCGCTTAAATATCATCCCGATAAGCATCCCGAGGAGCGCAAAGAAGCCGCAACGCAAAAATGGCTTGAAATGCGCAAAGCGTATGAGATTCTTTCTGACGATAAAGAGCGCGCCGCGTATAACGTTACGCGAAAACGGGCGGCTGTCGATCTTTTTCTTAATGAAGGACTGCTCGGTCTAGCCAGAAAGTACTTGAAGGAGAATACGATTTGAGCTACAAATTGGTCGCACTGGATCTCGACGGGACGCTCCTCTCGAATGATAAGACTATTGACGATAGTACGGTTGAACTAATCCAACAGGCGAGACGCAACGGAGTCCGGTTCACTATCGCAACGGGCAGGATGTCGAGGGGCGCGTTGCGTTACGCCCGGAAACTCGAGATCGACATTCCTATAATCACATACAACGGCGCCATGATTAGAAGCCCGATTTCCGAAGATGTCTATCACGAATGCAAAGTGCCTGCTGAAAGGGCTATAGATGCGATAAACTTACTCCGGGACGAACCGGTTCTACGCTACGTGTTTTTAAACGACGATGTCTATACGGATACTCCCCACGAATGGACCGACCGCTATGCCGATCTTCTTGGCGTTACAATGAATTTTGTTGATGATACGCGCGAGCTGCTAATCGATGACCCCACCATGCTTGTTTTCATGGTTACGGAGTTACGGGCGCGTGAGCTAACGATGTTGCTGAAAAGCGAACTCGACTCCCAGGTTAAAATAACCAATTCAGCGGATTGGTTTTTGGATGTACTTCCCATGCGGGCCTCAAAAGGGTTGGCCCTCGCGGAACTTGCCGGTAGCCTTGGCATCAAACGCGAAGAAGTGATTGCAATCGGGGATAATCTCAACGACCTGGAAATGATCGAGTACGCGGGTCTCGGTGTCGCCGTCGCAAATGCAACCGAAGAACTCAAGAGTGCCGCGGATTATGTCACCACTCTTCCCATAAGCGAGGGTGTAGAGGAAGTGCTCCACAAGTACGTGCTCTCTGCACAAGACCACAGCGACTCGCTTTATGCGCCCGATATCGGCTCGTAATTACACGCCGTGCGCGATGCGTTTAATCGCGTTTCCGGGGTATAAAAACGAAGAGCCAAGTATATGGTATCGCATTTATAAAGGGGAGGTTTATGCTGTGGAGACTTCAAAAGGCGAAGAAAAACCCAGAAAAGAACATCCGGTCGAGGGCCCGGTTGAAGATATCGTAGAAACCGAAATCGCGGAAACAAGATATATGGGCGAAGGCCCGCCGGGGGTCGGTCCGAGAAAGGACCGGACCGAGGTATCCGAGACCGCCTACATGGGCGAGCCCGAAAAGCGCGACGAGCCGAAACACGAAACCGAGTATAACGAGTTTAGGAACAAGCAGCCGCATATAGGTAAAGCCACGCAAGAACCGCAACGGCAACGCGAGAAAAGAAAACCCGCGTAGCCGAAACAAATTAGTGGCCTTAGAATATTGCTACTTTTAAGAAAGCATTATAGAATAATCCAAGCTAACGGTCGCTTGCCCCAGAACCGGAACCATGCTTTGTTTAAACTAAGAACAGAACTAGTGAGAGACTAATCTTGCAAAGAGCAAAGACAGAAGCAGCCTTAGTAGTATTTATAATCATAGTGACCGCAGTATCTCTTGGCGGATTTCTCGGCCTGCATGAGGCGTTTGCCCAGCAAAACCCCACGCCCGGGCATGCCGGTAATCCGGCTCCACATTATAAGGATATCTCAAACGCCGACTGGTTTTATGACAAAGTGATCTCGCTCGCGACCAATGGGATCGTCGGCGGCTACAGCGATGGATCGTTCAAGCCGCACACATCTATTACCAGAGCCGAGATGGCATCGTTTTTGGCGCGGGCAAAATCATTGCCGGCAACCGATACAACGTTGTTTGTCGATGTGGACCAGACCGATTGGTTTTCCGAAGACGTGGCGGCCGTTTTGCAGGCGGGGATAATGAATGGGACGACATCCACCCTTTTTTCACCATCGGGGCTATTGAACAGGGAACAGGTGTCGGCGATTATGGTAAGGGCCGCCGGGACGGATGGGATAACCGACATACAGGAACAGAGCCGTTGGTTGCAGGGATTCAAGGACCGGCGAAGCATCAGTCTCTGGGCCAGACCGTATGTTGCCGCAGCTATTAAATACAGTCTCATGGAC
>NZ_JBTSLF010000276.1:0-2953 GCF_054640775.1 Candidatus Aquicultor sp.
TTGCAACATGAAGGGGTTGTAATGGCGCCCCCGTCCCAATCCCGACGTTGCCATTATTTAATATAACCATTGCTGGTGTAGAATATGTTGTCCCGCCACCCGCTGTTGAAGGAGTAATTTCAAAATATGCACCATTCCATTGGTTTCCAACTAACCAGTTTTGGTTTGTATTTGACCCTTGAAATTTTACAAAACTTCCTCCGTTATTTAGTGCTGAACCAAGACCAATACCAGCGCCACTTACTATATTTAATTTTTCTATTGGATTCGTCGTCCCAATCCCAACGTTGCCATCGCTATTAATTCTCACTCTTTCGCCGGCTGAAACACCGCTATGATGTGTACCAAATGTGATATAGTCATTTGTCGCGTCACTAATGAATCCCATCCAGCTTGTACTTTGATTTCCGCCAATCGCACCGGCGGCGGTAGACTTTCCAATATATCTTGAAAGGGTATCTAATTGACGACCAACTATTATATTCCCATCAACATCAAGTTTGTTTAATGGATTAGTTAATCCAATTCCGACATTGCCGTCATACTTCAACATCATTGCTGGAGTTGCAGATAACGTTCCAAGAGGAGCCACATAAAATTTTAGTCCGCTATCATAGGTGGAAAAATCTGCGATATATCCGCTTATTCTTCCTGTATTTTTAGCATTACCCCGATTAAAATCAATACTAACTTCATCGTTAACGGCTGAGGACAAGGTATCGGTGGATAATTTCAACAAGGTAAGTTGAGCTGTTCTAGCAGCTTGAATATCTAATTTACTTCCCGGATTCGTTGTTCCAATTCCGACATTCCCCGCTCCAGCCGTACCATTATAAATATTGCCGTTCAACGTTCCGTTCCATAAATTACCGGCAATCAATGTACTTGTTGCATTACCAATTAATGTTTTTACCAATCCATAATTAGTTAAGGCGTAATCATCCGTGCTCAAATATGTACTGGTGTAATTATGCCCAGTTTTAGCTGAACCAGCCGGAGCCGCGCCCGCGTTGCCGATCGAGAATGTATCGAGCGGACCGGTTGTGCCTACTCCGACGTTGCCAGTTGTCGCTTGGAAGGTTATGGCTTTAATTCCGCCCTGCCCCCAGAATGTTAGATTATCTGTGGCATTACCATCAACATCATTTACCAAGGCCCACTTAGTTGCGCCAACTCTCATAAACCTTAATGCTGAAGCGCCGCCAGTTCCATTAGCATCAGGATTCTGAATAATTATTCCGGCTCCAGCTCCGAATGCACCATCTTCATCCTTAGTTACTTGCAGCATTGCTCCTGGCGCCGTCGTTCCAATCCCGACATAGCCGTTCGATTGGATTCTCATCCTTTCTGAATTATACGGAACGCGAAAAACCATATTCCCTGTGTCTGAGCCGGTGCCGGTCCAACCGATATCAGCATGAGCCACCCCCTCAGTCCCTTGCGTACGAAATCGAATTCCTGTTTCTCCGCTAGGAGCGGCAGAATTGTCATTTTGAATACGTACTTGCGGGAAGGTTGCATCATTTACTTGTAATTTTGCTAATGGGGCGGTTGTGCCGATGCCGACGTTGCCAACCGTACTTGCTCCTGCTTGACCAAGAATTGACAGCCCCGTTACCGCAACACCATTTCCGTTTGCAACATTTAAATCCATCCTGGTCGTATAATCACCAACTCCATTTATTTTTGCTACAATAATTTTTCCAAATAGATTGCCTACATTAGCACCTAGCTCAGACGGGTTAAATGCTATTGCTACTCCGGTTCCTGCTGTTCCACTCAAATTTGTTAATTTTAATTCATCAACAACTACTCCTGCGCTAGTGTTTAATACATGTAGAGGGTTCAACGGCGCGGTTGTGCCGATTCCGACATTCCCCGCCCCCGCGGTACCATTATAAATATTTCCATTCAATGTTCCGTTCCATAAATTTCCCGCTACTAATGTGCTGGTTGCGTTAGCAATTAATGTTTGGACAAGTCCATAATTAGTTAAAGCGTAGGCATCCGAACTTAAATAGGTACTGGTATAATTATGCCCAGTTTTAGACGATCCGGCCGGAGCAGCGCCTGAATTGCCGATTGAAAATGAATCAAGCGGACCGGTCGTCCCGATTCCGACGTTGCCGGTCGTGCCGTCAACTAAAAAATATGAGGTGGTCGGAACTGCTGCATTAAAAATATTAAAAGTTTTCGCCACAACCGAGTTAACGCCCGCAAAAAACAAAAAACCGATTGCCAAAAATCCGCCTAAAATAAAAATTCTCGACTTTATGTTTTCTTTAAAAATAAATTGCTGTTTTTGTTTTCTTAAATTCATTTCGCTAAAATAATTTTCAACTATTTATATTTTTTATTAATTATATTATATCGTTTCCGCGGTGGGCTGTAAATCAGAAATTTGTCTTTATTTTTTCTTTAGAAATAATTTAAATATTCTTTATCACCTCTTTGCTATAATGACTAGACTGTGGGCCCGGCAGGTTGCATGGCCAGCCTTGACAGCCCGGCCTTCGGGGTTCGATTCCCCGCGGGTCCACAGGGGCTAGCTTATCGCATTTGACCAGAAATAATATGTTTGCTATCATAATTTTAGTTGTCAAGGCTGGCTAAATATATGCAATCTGTAAAGCAATAAATTCCTCCGTTAACCGGGGGTTTTTATTTATTTCGTAACAATAATCGTCCCGGTCGCCGTTGTATTCGCTCCGCAAATATCGCAATAATAGGTAAAGCTGCCGGTTTCCGAAGTATGAAATCCGAGCATTTTCGTTTCCCCTTTTTTCGCGACTTGCCGCATATTATAACTTGGAAAAACAATACTATAATTATTATCGACCGCCGTAAAATTTATAATCATCGTATCGCCCGATCGGCCGATTATTTTCGAAGGGATAAATTTCCCGCCTTCCGCTTTAATATTAAAACTTAAAGTACTGCTAAGCGAACCGGG
>NZ_JBTSLF010000277.1:0-1582 GCF_054640775.1 Candidatus Aquicultor sp.
TGAAAAGTGATGAATCCTGCCAATGGTTGATCTCCTCCAATTGCTCTTTGGTCACCCCGGCCGACAGGGCGATAGGAACATGCTGTGCCCATTCATACCGTGAGCCGATCAGAAAGGATATCCGTATAATCACCAGCTCCCGGAAGGTGGAGTTGAGTTTTGATTTCATCAGCAGCGCGTTGCCGAACCTGGTGAATTCCCGGACGGAACCAGGGCTGTTGGCCACCATTTTCTGAACATTTAATATTCGGCTGTTGGCCTCCAGTTTAGCGAAGAAGTCCTTTATTTTTTCCGGGGCCTGGTCAATACGGGCGTATGGTACTCTGGGCATCTGTTTCTCCTGTCTTAGGTGATATTCTTCCTGGTTTTAAACGGCTGTTAGGGGGCCTTGCGCAGGCGTTGAAGTTCCCGCTCATCAGAGAACAATTCATCCCTCAGCGTTTCTCTCTGACGGTCGAGATCACGTATCTCACTTCGCAATTGGTTGCGCTGTGAGGCGGAAGTTTTTTCATCGCGAAGTTCGGCTTCTTTCCTTGAGACCCGGTCCAGATTGCTCTCGATCCGCCGCTTCAACGAATAAACCCCGTAGGCAGCCTGGTAAAGAGATTTAAACCTCCGGAATGGTAGCGCACCCTACCAACAGCCCCAAAAAAAATAAAATGAATTTGATCTTGTGCATGAGTTGTTATTTTCTCCTTTTTCGATCTTGTTGGAAGTACTCATTACCAAGAAAAAAATTTGATAAGGGTTTGTTTTTTATTGGGAGAGTATAAGGAAAGAAAAGGATATGGTCAAACAGAAAAAAGGCCTAGGAGTCAAGGGGGGGTGAAGAAAACGCAGGGGTTAACATTCGCCCTGCTTTTCTCCTTGCTCCGGTCTTTTTCTTGTCTTATACTCTTTCCTTCAAAAAGAAATTTTTATTAGTTAAATTGTAACAAAAAAAGAGGGTTCCGAGTAACTTAAGGGAGACTTCAATGAACCAGAAAAAGAATGCATTCCAATATAGGCCTCTGGCGGCGGCTGACGTGGAAACTGTGCCGCTTCTACACCAGGGCACTCCTGAAGAGGTGCGGGCTCGAATAGCCGCTATTGGTTCTTCGGCCATACTCGCCTTTGAAGAAGGTGACCATATCGGGCAACTCCAATTCCGTCCCTACGAACCCGGGGTGGTATCCCCCCACGGACTTAATGACCCACTGTACTGGATGGATTTCGAAGATCAAGCCCCCACGATGCCGGACCGATCGCTTTCCTTGTTCTGTTATCACGTAGGCCAGCTGGACAACACGGACCGGCGTGATCCCCGCTATATGGGGCGGGGCATCGGTACGCGCCTGCTCGACGAGGCAATCGCCTGGGCGGAGAAGGCCGGCTTCTCGGCGATCATCGCCAAGGGGCTCAGTTCCCTCTGGCCGATACCGCAGGTTATGGGCGGCATGCCGACAGAACTCTACCTGCGGCGCCAATTCAAAATCGTCGCCAGCTATTACGATCAGCAACTGCTGAAATGGATCCCGGAAATAATCAATGAAGGCGAAGATGAGAAACAAAAAGCCCTTGGAAATAAGGAAAGCACAAAAGC
>NZ_JBTSLF010000277.1:1592-2947 GCF_054640775.1 Candidatus Aquicultor sp.
CGGCGGCTCGCATCGATATTTGTGTGAGGACCTTATGAATTCGTATCTTTTTATTCCGATCCCTTTTTTTGAACCGACCAAAGCGCCTCCCAATCCATCTTTCCGGATACCGATGAGATAGGTGTTTACATTTTTAGAAGGAGTATCCCAAAACGGATAAAGTTTTTAATGGGGAGGAATTACGAATGGCTATTATCGGCGGTAGAGCCCATTCCATTGAACAAATTCATCAAATAGGAAGACTCGGATACCCCTATGTGGAGATTTCTTTAGATGACCCGGATCAATTAGAGCAGGAGCTTGATGAACTCCTGAAAGCCAAAAACCAATATGGTATATACTTTTTGGCCCATTATCCCAATGAAGGCAATCCCGTTGATGTGACCAATCTCAGGGACCGTTTCCTGCCCCGAATGAAAAGGCTTTTTGAGTTGTCGGCTTCCCTGGCCATAACGAAAGGAACGTTCCACTTCTGGCTGGATGAAAGAAGGTTGCACCCAGAGGTGATTTTCCAAAAAATTGAGCTCATAGCAGAAATGGTGAATTCGGCCAGAGACAGGGGAATTGTTTTGTGCCTTGAGAATTTGAGTGAACCTTATCCCAGTTTTGTCCAGGCTTTTAATCAGGTTCCTGATCTAAAGATGACCTTGGATATAGGCCATGCCCAGCTTCTGACGGAGGAAAATACCTCCTTTGGATTTATCCAAAATTGTTTTGGCTGGATAAAGCATATCCATGTCCACGACAACCTTGGAGGTTCGTCCCACAAAGACGACCTGCACCTGCCTCTTGGCGCGGGGATCGTAGATTATCCGCGTATATTCTCCCTTCTCAAAGAAAAAGGGTATGCTTCGACTATGACCATGGAAGTAAAGCCCTTCGAAATGGAAAGAACCAGGGATGAAATCCTTACCTACCTGAAATAAATTACTTGTTTTGGCCAGGAAAGATTATCCTGTTAGAAAGGGATAACGCCCCTGGGTGCGGCCCTTCCTACGAGACTAGATTCGAACTTCCCGCTGGAATCGCTCTGAACCCACGATAAATTTCACGGTAGCGAAAGAACCCAAAATTGTGCCTAAGATACCCGGGGACAAGACGCTTTGGCCGGCTAAAAAGAGGCCGTGCAATGAGGTACGATTCAACAGTGCGGCCGAAAGCATTTGTTCGCTCGAGCGCATTACGCCGTAGGCCGATCCTTCGGGGCTGTTGACCCAATCCCGGATGGTCAAAGGCGTAAAGATGTCGAGGATCTGTAAGCCATGAAAAGGGCCCATAATCTTTTCCGTTTTTCCAATGATTTCATGAGCCAGATCCAGCTTCTTTTTGAGGTAATCCGGGCCGCGCCGGCCGGA
>NZ_JBTSLF010000278.1:0-2935 GCF_054640775.1 Candidatus Aquicultor sp.
GACGTTGAGATAAAACTGTAAAGATAGTTTTTTAATACAGTTTCTTTAGAGAAGGGTGATCATGCAAGGAATTTTAGGAAAAAAGCTGGGAATGACCCGAATATTTATTGAAGAGGGGAAGTCTGTGGCCGTAACGGTCATTGAAGCCGGTCCCTGCGTAGTGGTTCAGAAAAAAGGGGAACAAAGCCAGGGAGCAGTCTATCAGCTCGGATTTGTGCCGGCAAAACCCAAAGCGGTTACTAAGCCGAATCAGGGGCATTTTGCAAAAAAAGGGATACCACTCATGGCCCATCTGAAAGAATTTCCGGCCTCGGGCGACCTGTCTTATAAAGTGGGCGATGAAGTCCGGGTCGACATTTTTCAGGTAGGGGATAAAGTCAAAGTCCAGGGGACCAGTAAGGGGAAAGGCTTTGCCGGCGTGATCAAACGTTGGAATTTTTCGGGTGGAAAAGATACCCATGGGTGCACTTCTCACCGGGTCCCGGGTTCCATAGGATCTAGTGCCTACCCCTCCCGGGTCATCAAAGGCAAAAAGCTCCCCGGGCATATGGGAAGTCGCCGGGTGAGCGTCATTCACCTTTCGATTGTTGATATCAGGCCGGAAAGTAATTTACTGCTGGTTAAAGGGGCTGTACCCGGGAGCCGAAATAACCTCCTGGCAATTTATAAGTAGTAAAAATATAGAAGTTAGAATCCAGAAGTCAGAATCCAGAAGACCTAACCGAGTATTTTTCGATATTGAAAGATGAGTTGTTCTGAACTCTGACTCCTGACTCCTGGATTCCAAAGAGGAAAAAAATGCCAACGGTAACTGTCTATAACCTCACCGGAGAAAAGGTGGAAGAACTTTTTCTGAAGGACGAGATCTTTAACCGGGAGGTTAATCCCCATATACTCCATCAGATGGTCTTGAGTTCTCAGGCTAAACAAAGGGCCGGGACTTCTTCAACCAAGGATCGAGCCGAAGTTCGCGGCGGCGGCAAGAAGCCTTTCCGTCAAAAAGGGACCGGCCGAGCGAGACAGGGTACCAGGACCTCACCCTTGATGCGCGGTGGGGGAGTTATTTTTGGGCCCTCTCCCAGGACCTACGAACTCAAGGTCAATAAAAAGGTCAAGAAATTAGCCATGAAAATGGCTTTGTCTTCCAGGTTGCAGGGAGATCAATTGATGGTTCTGGATAATTTTCATCTGGATGAGATCAAGACCAAAACTTTCTCTCAAGTTATGGATCGTCTTCAATTGAAAAAAACATTGATTGTCACCGATCAGGAAAATTCAAACCTAGAAAAATCAGCCCGTAACATGAATGGAGTAAAGGTTCTCCGGGCTGATGGGTTGAATGTCTATGATGTCTTGAGATATGATCGTCTGGTTCTGCTTAAACCCAGCATCCCGATTATTGAGGAGGCCTTAGGCCAATGAAAGATATGTTTCAAATTATAAAAAGGCCCTTATTAACGGAAAAATCGACTCGTAAAAAGGAAGAAATTAATGAAGTGGCCTTCGAGGTGGACCGACGAGCCAACCGTTCAGAGGTGAAGATGGCTGTCCAGACTCTCTTCAAGGTTAAGGTACAACGGGTCAATCTCATGCAGATCGAAGGGAAGAAGAAGCGGGTAGGAAAAAAGCTCGGAAAAACTGCAGATTGGAAGAAAGCCCTGGTCAAGTTGGCCCCAGGTGAAGCGATTGAAAATTTATAAAGAAGGGACCTTGGTAAGGGAGAAGCAATATGGCCATTAGAACATGTACACCAACTTCACCGGGAAGGCGATTTCAAACCTTTGATACCTTCGATGAAATTACAGGCAAAGAACCGGTTCGGAGTCTGTTAGAACCTTTACCTCGGACAGGGGGGCGTAATAATAATGGCCGTATCACCAGCCGGTATAAAGGGGGCGGTCATAAACGACAATATCGTCGTATCGATTTTAAGCGGGAGAAGATAGATATTTCGGCTAAAGTGGCCGGGATAGAATACGACCCCAATCGTTCCACTCGGATCGCCTTACTTCACTATGCCGATGGTGAAAAGCGCTATATTCTGGCCCCTCACCAGCTCAAGGTGGGAGATCTAGTCATCAGTAGCGGACGGGCCGACATTAAACCGGGAAACAGCCTGCCTATTATCAACATTCCTCTGGGTACCTATATCCATAACATCGAATTAAGACCGGGATGCGGCGGGCAACTAGCTCGCAGTGCCGGGACTTATGCCCAACTCATGGCCAAAGAAGATAAGTATGGACAAATCAAGTTACCCTCAGGAGAGGTCCGCAAGGTCTTATTAACTTGCAGGGCCACTATCGGTCAGTGCGGGCATCTTTTGCATGAAAGGGTTTCTTTAGGCAAAGCCGGCAGAAGCCGATGGTTGGGGCAAAGGCCCAAGGTGCGAGGTGTAGCCATGAACCCGGTTGATCATCCCCATGGGGGAGGAGAAGGAAAGTCCTCCGGAGGCCGGCATCCGGTAACCCCTTGGGGGGTTCCGACCAAAGGATTCAAAACCCGGAAGAAAAAAGCCAGTGATCGGTTGATCGTTAAAAAGAGAAAAACACAATAAAAATTTCGGATTGAGGAATGAATCATCACCTTAATTATTTTGCAATCCGAAATTAAAATGGGGGTAGCGTGGCACGTTCATTAAAAAAAGGTCCTTTTGTTGATTAACCTTTGTTGAAGAAAGTACGAGAATCCCAGGAGACCAAGAGCCGGAAGGTTATCAAAACCTGGTCGCGTCGTTCAACCGTCCTGCCTGAATTTGTAGGTATGACTTTTGCGGTTCATAACGGGAAAAAGTTCATCCCGGTCTATGTTACCGAAAATATGGTCGGTCACAAATTGGGAGAATTTTCTCCTACCCGAACTTTTTATTCCCATTCCGGGGATAGAAAAACCGCGGTTAAAGGAAAGGCCAAGTAGGAAAGGGTAAATTATGGAA
>NZ_JBTSLF010000279.1:0-2929 GCF_054640775.1 Candidatus Aquicultor sp.
CAATCTGAACGATCCCTGTTTGAGGAATCTTGACATGGATCATCCCGTCCTGTACAAAACCAAAACCGTCACTGCCAATTACCGCCCCACTGTGAATAATCACCCGTTGTCCGATTATCGTTCCCGAGAGGATGGAAACATTAGGATAAATGATGGAATCCCTCCCGATCCGTACCGAATCCCCCACGTAGACCCCCGGATACAAGGTAACCCCGTCTTCAACCTCCACCCGGTCACCCAGATAGACCAGGGGATAGATGGAAACTTTTTCTCCGATTCGACAGCCTACACCACAATGGGCCAAGGGACTGATGCCCAGCGGGTGATCGGGCCGGGGGGCAAAAAACTGGGCGATCCTGGCATAGGCCAGGTTTGGATTGGAGGTTATCAATAACGGCTTGGAGGTTTTGGGAAATTGCGGTCCGACAATAACGGCCGAAGCCTGGGTCGTTTCCAGGTCTTTTTCATATTGGGAATTGACCATAAAAGTGATCTGGCCCTTTTGGGCCTCCCGGATACCGGTGATGCCGACAATCAACTCCTCACAACCCCCCCGGACCTCTCCTCCTACCAACCGGGCCAGAAATTCTAAAGTTACCTCTGAGGGGAATGCTGAATTCGGCGATTCCATGCTTATTTCTTTTTTTCCTTCTTGGGTTCGTTGGCGAGTTTGATGACTTTATCGGTTATCTCCTCGACGGGCTTATTGAAATAAACCACACCGCTCTTGGATTCCAAGATCAGGGTATACCCTTCATCTTTGGCCAGTTTTTTAGTAACTTCAAATAACTCGGTTAACAAAGGCTGCATGGCGTTATATTCATCCTTGTGCATTTCTTCTTCTTTTTTCCGAACCAGCTCCCTTAAATCTTCGTCCTTCCGAATCAATTCTTTTTCTCTCTCTCTCTTGGCATCAGCACTCAGGACATTACTTTTTTTATTGAATTCATCGCTCAGTTTTTTTAATTCATCCCGTCTGGTCTCTAAATCCTTTTTGATCCGATCCGCTTTTTCTTGCAAACCTTTTGAAGCCTTTTTACCGGCCTCTGATTGCTGGATGCACTTCTGCAAATCAATGACCCCGATTTTAAGGGCCTCACTGGCCCAGGAAGGGGCAGTGGTCAAAAGAAAAACAATTCCCGATAAAAAAACAGCCTTTGTTAAAAAAATTCTACTCATGTTCAATCTCCTCACTGATAATAATTTACAGGGGTCAATCCTGCCATGGGCAGGACCCGAATCCTTGAGTCCTTGCCTCTTGTTTAATATTAAAAAAACGTCCCTACGGTGAATTCCCAGTTACTGGTGTCTTCACCGCTTTTGGGCTCAAAATTCCAGCCCCATTCCACCCGCAGGGGTCCTATAGGAGAATACCAACGGACCCCCACCCCCACACTTTTTCGTAGATTCCCTAAATCAATTGTCTGGTCTTTGGTAAAAACATTGCCAGCATCAAAAAACACCAGTCCTTTAAGCCCGGCCTTTTGAATCAGAGGGAAAATGAATTCTAAATTAAATTGTACCATCTGCTCACCGCCGATTACTTGGCCGGTCGCCGGGTCGGTGGGACTGATAGTATTATATTTGAAGCCTCGAATCGAATTGATGCCTCCTAAATAAAATTTTTCATATAAGGGCAGATCCCCTCCGGCATTCTTGGTCATATATCCCCATTTGCCGTTAATAAAAAAGGTGGTCTCCCCGAAGAAGGGTAAATACCAGCCCGAACTGGCCAGAAACCGGGTAAAATAATTGGTCCCTCCGAGCGGACCACCGGCATATTCCACTGAAGCACTATTAAGCGATCCCTTGGTGGTATTAAAGATCAAATCTCGGGTATCCCTTCGAAGGGTCAGGCGAACACTGCTCGTTTGATGGCGGCCTTTCATGTCCTGAATAACCTGGGCGGCGTCATCTGTAACGGCAGTCACGTTGGCATCGTCGTAGCCATAGGTAATATACCCCCGGGTGTCTTCTTCCAGGATGGGATAACCGAAACCCACCGATCCTCCGATACTGTCTTTAGTATATTGGTCATAGATCCGGGTCCAATTATAGATATTGGTCTCGCTGGAAACCCGGGTACCCAAGAGCCAGGGCTCGACAAAGCCCAGGTTATAACGCTTGGTCACGGACCCGAGTTGGGCATCCAGACTTAAACGTTGCCCCCGGCCAAAAAGATTTCTTTCCGAAATCTGGCCCATAACCAAAAAATTTTCAACGGCACTATATCCCGCCCCCACAGAAAAAGAGCCGGTCATCTTTTCCTTGACCTCCGCCTTTAATTTCATGCGATCCTCCTGGCTTCCCGGAGAAGTCGAGAGGTTGATCTCTTCGAAAAAATCAAGCCGATGGAGGTTTTCATTACTTTTTCTGAGGGCTTTGGCATCAAAGAGACCTTTTTCAGCGACTTTGAATTCCCTTCGAATCACATTGTCACGGGTTTTCACATTCCCGACAATATCAATGCGTTCAAAATAAACTTTGGACCCTTTCTTGATTTCATAAACGAGATCTACTTTGAGGGCGGCAGGATCCTCCTTGATTTGAGGATTAATTTCGGCAAAGGCATACCCATCATAGGAATATAGATCATTAAGCATTAAAATGTCTTTGCGGATCGCTTCTCGATTATAAAATTTTTCCTTGGTGATGACCAGGGAGGCCATCAATTTGTCCTTAGGTTGAATCAAATCCCCGCTGACATTCACCTGGCCCATTTTATAGGGCTGGCCTTCCTCGATTGGAATGGTTATATAAATCCAATCTCCTTCATGCCGTACAGTCGGTTCCCCCACTTTGGCTTTTAAATATCCATGGTTGAAATAAAAGGAAGATATTTTTTCCAGGTCCTGTTCCAGCAGTTCCTTCTTATAAACACCGGAGGAGGTAATCCAGTAGAAATATCCCTTTTCATTGGTTTCCATAA
>NZ_JBTSLF010000280.1:0-2926 GCF_054640775.1 Candidatus Aquicultor sp.
GCTTGCCAGATAGGCCGGATCATCAATATCCATAACCCTCAGAATGTGCTTGAAGCCCACCTCTTTGATGGGTTTCAGGATATTCCTTCCCTTGTTCACGGTTTTGGCAAAGCTCAAAACTTCTTTCATCAGGTCATCAAGATGACAGGCCTTAAATACGGCTTTATGGGCCTCCAATTCCACGGCTGTGTAACGTTTGCCGGTCAACTGGGCCTCCAGGGACAGATGACCAGGCAGGGCTTTTTTGATGAGGGCGTCCATGCCCGGCATAAAAGGGATATGGATGTCCACTTCTGGAAAGCAGAAAAAGCCGCGGTCGGTGCGCATAAAGCGGAAGTCGAAAGCACAGGCCATGATGGCCCCCCCGGCAAAGGCATGGCCGTTAATGGCGGCGATGGTGATCAGGGGATAGGTTAAAATGCGGCGCAGGAGCTTCATGATCGTTGCCGAAAACCGGTTCCCCATTTCGGGGTTTTCGGTCACCGCGGCACTCAACCAATCCAGGTCGATCCCGTTGGACCAGATTTTGGAGTCGGCGCTTTTGACCACCAGGACGGTGGCTGCGGTTTGGGTCTCGATTTCATCCAGAATTTTTAAGAAGTCTTCCAGAAAAGTGATGGTGAACCGGTTTTCACCGCTGTTCATAGTCAACACAGCTACATGATCATCCAACTGATACTCAAATAGGGCCATCGTTAAAATATCCTTTCTAATTTAGTACGAAAATAGATTTTGTGCCTACCAGCCTATTTTCATGATTGGTGGTGCCACGCCCCCAAAGGCGGGGCATGGCGGGTTAGTAGTAATAAGTTATAGGTCCCTAGGACCGGAACAACATTGAAAAAGCCCGGCGTTCCACAAGAGGGCTCTTTTGGCTTAAGCGATCGAGAAAAATAATAGACCGGTCGTCTACAACTGTCAAGTTGTTTTTAGACTCTCCTTCTCAGTTTGTTTTTAATAATGCTTGACATCCGAACCCTTCCTGGTTATAATTCCTTCATTATCAGTTGGAAGTTCTTGTCAAAAGCTCCGGAAGCCGAATCTATCAGGCCGTGCCTGGGGCATTATGAGACTTTTTAAAAAGGTTTAATGTAGGTCTCACAACAGCCAAGTTCTATCGGACAGTAGTACAGCCTGAGCGGCGGTTTCACCGGCAACCCCTCCGTATTCATCCTAAAGTCCTCCAAATTTATCATCAACCAGCCGGATCAATCCATTGGGCGACCTTTGCCTTTTTTAGGGAAAGCCGGCCCGAGGAAAAAGGAGATCTATGTCATTTTCATCTTTTGCACTTCACCCCCAACTATTAAAGGCCCTTGAGGAAAAGGGTTTTCATCAGCCCACTCCGATTCAGGAACTGGCCATCCCCGCCCTTCTACAGGGCCGTGATGTCATGGCTTCGGCCGTCACGGGAAGCGGCAAAACGGCCGCCTTTTTACTTCCCATCCTCCATCAATTGATCGAACAGCCCCGGGGAAAAACAAGGGTACTGGTTCTGGTTCCCACGCGGGAGCTGGCCGTACAGATTGCCGAGCATCTTCATGATCTGGCCTTGCATACCTCTTTAAAAGGTGCTGCCGTCTACGGAGGGGTCTCTCCCCTTCCGCAGGAACAAGCTTTTAGAAAGGGAGTGGATTTTGTGATTGCCACGCCCGGCCGCCTTCTGGACCTTATGCGCAACAAATACGCCAAGATGGACGGGCTTAGTCATCTTATTCTCGATGAAGCCGACCGTATGCTCGATCTGGGGTTTCTGCCTGACATCCGCCGCATTCTGGAAAGCATTCCGAAGAAACGTCAGACCCTTTTCTTCTCGGCCACGCTTCCCCCGCCGATCGTTGCCCTGGCCAGGGAGATGCTCAATAACCCGGTTTCTCTCAATATCACGCCGAAACCGACAACGGCGGCACAAATCACCCATGTGGCCTATCCTGTGGCGCATGAATTAAAATCGACCCTCCTGCTCGCCCTGCTTAAACAGAGTGCGACCAAGAGCGTTCTGGCTTTCACCCGGACCAAACACCGGGCCAACCGGTTGGCCGACTTTCTTGAAAAACACGGGGTGTCCTGCGCCCGAATACACGGCAACCGTAGTCAGAGTCAGCGGACCGAGGCCCTGGCCGGATTCAAACGGGGGAGGTTCCGGGTCCTGGTGGCCACGGACATCGCCGCCCGGGGAATCGATGTGGAAGCCATTGGTCTGGTCTGCAACTTCGACGTGCCCCACCTGGCCGAAGAGTATGTTCACCGGGTTGGCCGGACCGGCCGGGCCAGCGCTTCAGGAGATGCCTGTACCCTGGTTTCCCCTGATGAGGAGCACACTTTCCGATCTATCGAACAGAATCTTGGAAGGCGAATGCCACGGGAGACGGTCCAGGGATTTGATTATAAGAAAAAACCTTCGGAACGTTTTGAAATCCCTCTTAATGAGCGGATTGCCGCCATCCGAACCCGGAAAGCCGGAGAACGGGCCCGCCACAAAGAAAAAGAAAGAGGGGAATCGAGAGATCACAGGCAAACCAGATCAAAAGGTTCGGACTCCGAAGCCCGGGAAAACAGCACCATTTTCGGGTTTTCCAGGGGAAAAGGAACGTCCTTAAGACGGTCTTCCCTGCAGGAACGATCGCGGTAGGCATCGAGAATTCAAACCCGCTGTAATTAAAACCTGAAGAATCCTCTATAGTTCTGCAGGGGTCAGTTTAAATTTGATCCCTGCAGATTGAGGAGAATATATTCATACCTTGGCTGAAAAGGGGCAATAGGTTGAACTTCGGGGATGTTTTGAATTTGACAATAAACCCCGTTAGATTATAATCATCGTCAAAAAAAATCATATTAGAAAAGGAGACAGCATGGACACCGAGAAAATAATGGAAAATTTATTTAAGGAATTGGGGGCGGCCTTGGAAGCGATATCGACCGCCAA
>NZ_JBTSLF010000281.1:0-2920 GCF_054640775.1 Candidatus Aquicultor sp.
TGTGGTGACGTTACCATCAAAGGCCTGTTGTGCGGGATAGTTGTATTCGCCAGCATCAATCCAGGAGGTGGCGGTGGCAGTGGGGTGATTAGGACCACCCGGCGTGCGATCCGCATAAAATGTTAGCGAGATATCGTCTTCTCGATGTTTGGGGTCAATATTCTTAAAGACCCAAGACAAACCATCAGCCTTCTTGGCATATCCCTTTGGGTTAACGACATTACTTGGCGGAACCCCGTATCCTATATCCCTGTATGCCTTGGCATCCGGTTTAAAGTTATCCCAGGAGAGACCGCTTGTAAACGTCAGGTTAACATCGGCGCGCCCGATCGCTCCCTTCCAACTGCCGCCGGTACGCAACACATAAACAAAGTGGGTCGAAGCAGATTTCTCAGCTGAAACAGTACCACCGTGAGCGCCGATATAGCGGTTTACAATAACCCTCGTCTCGCCCGCCTTAAACGGCACTTCCTGCATAAACCAGTTGGATTTCTCGCCGAAATCATCATAGCCTTTCTGGCCGGGCTTGAACGTTATCTCGGTTTTCTTCACCGGGATTTCGTTACCATCGACAAACGCCCGGAATATCGACATGGGGACGTAGTCGCCTTCGGGGCCGTCCCTCTCGGGAAACCCCATCAAAACCGCTTGCGCCTTCCCCTCGTTTTTGAACTGGTACGCGCACTCTACCTCGGCAAATCCCAAATGCAGGATAACGTTGACGACCTCTTTTTGCATCACGATATCCTTGCTATTCTGAGGCATCGGCGCCTCCCCAACGCCACCGGCATAGCTATCATCAGCATACGCAGCTGTCGGCAACGCCATCAAGAAAACAACAAAGGCAAGCAACAGGATTTTTCGCATCATAGGTCACCTTATCCCTCTATCCGAGCGCATAGTTAAGATAGGATAATACTAGTACAACAAAGCCTAAATTTCGACAGGATAGATTTACCAGCAGAACGGGCTACGACCGGTCATAGATATACTGCGCCCTGACCAGGCGTATTTCTTCATACGAGACGTCAACACCGAGTTTTTCTTTGATGGGGCGCAGAACCTCGGGGCCTACCTCTTGCATGGCTTCAACTATCCTCGTCTGGCGCTCTAACGGGACGATATGCTCGATTGCGATGTCTTCGCCGCTTAGGATAAGGGCTTCTAAATGGTTTACGATCGTACGGATATTAAGGGAACGCACTTGCGCCATCTCGCCCAGGCTAAGGCCCTGTTTGTAGAGCGCGAAGGTCTCCTGGATAGTCGAGGTTTTGGCCTCGGAGGGCCGCTTCTCTTTAACCACCCGTGCCGGGCGTTTGGGCTTGATCGGTTTTGGCTCGATACCATGCGAAGCGCAATACTCGCCGATGCTATTCGTGAACGCCTCGCCGTATTTCTCGAGCTTCACCTCACCCACACCGGTGATGTTAGCAAGTGAGTCCAAGTCGCAGGGAAAGTATTTCGCCATCTCTTTGAGCGTCGTGTCGTGAAAAATCGCGTAGGGAGGCAGCTCCGCGATATCGGCCAGAGTCTTTCTAACGCTGCGCAGGATCTCAAACAAGTCGCCATCGACATCCTTATCGGTAACGGCGCCATTGCCACCCCTTGTATCGCGTTTACTACGGCCGTCGCTGGCAAAGTGCCCGCCCGCATCGGCCAGAGTATCGAGAACCATATGCTCGTTCAGACAGATATCGCAGGCGCCGCAGCTCTCATCTTCGAATTCCTCGCCGAAATACGCCAGAAGCACCTTGCGCCGGCAGGTACTTCCCTCGCAGTAGTCGACCATCTCTTTAAGCATTTTGTATGCGGTAGAACGCTCCCTGGGGTCTTCCTTCTGCCTGATAAAATACTGGATTTTGGCCCTATCTGCGGGGCTGTAAAACAGGATACATTCGCCCGGCAGGCCGTCACGGCCGGCGCGCCCCGTCTCCTGGTAGTAACTTTCGATGTTTTTGGGCAAGTCGAAGTGGATGACGTAGCGCACGTTGGGTTTATCGATGCCCATCCCGAAGGCAATGGTCGCCACAATGATCTCGGCGTCATCGCGGATGAATCGCTCCTGGTTCGCGGTTCGCTTCTCGGCGCTTAAGCCTGCATGGTACGGCAGGGCGCGGTAGCCCTCCTGCTGCAGGTCGTATGAAAGGGCATCTACCTGCTTGCGGCTCTGGCAATAGATAATGCCGGAATCCCGTGAATGCTCGTTAAGATAGTGCAATAGCCGGCTGTATGCATTTGCCTTGGGCTCGACCCTATAGGTGAGGTTTATACGGTTAAAGCTCGCGCGATAGCGTTTACAAGCGGCGATGTTGAGCTGCTCGGCGATATCGTCGCGCACGTGAAGCGTCGCGGTCGCCGTGAGTGCGATAATCGGCGTCGCGGGAAAATTAGTTTTAAGGCTTGCGAGCTGGCGGTACTCCGGCCTAAAATCATGCCCCCACTCCGAGATGCAATGCGCCTCGTCGACCGCGAAGAGGCTCACAGGAAGCCGCTTTAGAAGATCGAGAAACTGCGGCATCATCAACCTCTCGGGGGCGACATACAGCAGCTTGACCTCACCCCGCTCGAGCGCGGCCCGCACCCTGGTCATCTCCGCGGGGGTGAGCGAGCTGTTGATGCAGGCAGCCGGTACGCCATTTTCAATAAGGCCGTCCACTTGGTCTTTCATAAGAGCGATCAGGGGAGACACCACGACGGTAAGCCCATCTAACAACAGCCCCGGAAGCTGGTAGCAGAGCGACTTACCCCCTCCCGTCGGCATAAGAACCAGCGCGTCGCTGCCGCCTAGAATATCCTTAACGATGGCCTCCTGCAGAGGCAAAAAGCTGGTGTAACCAAAATACTTGTTAAGTGTTGAAAGCATGCGCCCTCCAGAATAGCGGTTATTTGTTCATTACTCCAAATGCACAAATGCACCTTA
>NZ_JBTSLF010000282.1:0-2916 GCF_054640775.1 Candidatus Aquicultor sp.
GAAGAAGGAAAGGTCAAACCCCACAGCCTCATCCTGATGCCGGCCTTTGGTGGTGGGCTGACCCTATGCGCTCATCTGGTGCGATGGGGCGATCGGGTCCAACCTTTAGGATCTACCGATATCGATCTTCCTCCCAGCTCGATGTCCGCCATGGAGATCGTAAACGACTTAAGAAAACGGAAGGACCCTCATGGACGCTCCGCTGCAGGCCTCATGTCCCCCCGATTTGCCGAGTCCAAATAGGACGGAATCAGGTTTTGGACTGAAAAAGTGGCACCGGTCGATTGAGTCGGGTTTCATGGGGTCAGGTTTTCATTTTGATCGCCAACTCTCAAACCAAGTTGATTAGTTAGACCGGGACTTTGGTTCTGAAACAACTTATCATTTTCCAATTACAACTATTACAAAATTGAAATGAGCTAATAAACAGAACCAATATTCTGAATCTATCTATCTCTTTTTTGCTTATTCTCATACATCAACTTATCCGCCTGAGCCAGCAGAGCCTCAATGGAACAAGGATTTTGGGGATCAAAACAGGCCATACCTAAGCTTATGGAGAGGGTATAGGGACACTTGGTTTGAAAATGGTGATCATTCAAGGCCTGTTTGAAACGGTTAATCAGTTTCTCGGCCGAGGTCTCAAGGTTGTTCATTGCCAGGACAACAAATTCATCGCCCCCTATGCGAGCGATGATATCTGATTCCCGAAAGGTTTCTTTAAGTATTTGGGCAGTATCCACTAGGACTTGGTCTCCTTCTTTATGGCCGAAGGTATCATTAATGCCCTTCAGATTATCCAGGTCACCAAAGATGAGCACCATCTCTGTTCCGATCCGCTGGGCCGTCTTCAACCCCTGTTCGGCCAGAGTAAAGAAACCCCGGCGGTTATAAAGCCCGGTGAGATCATCCTTGAGAGATAAAGTCTTAAGAGCTTCTTCGGCTAGTTTACGATCGGTGATATCCCTTAGATAGGCCAGGGAGACTGTTTCCCCCCGAAAAGTCGTCTTGGTGGCGGAGATTTCAAAATAAATGGTTCTTCCGCTTTTTCGTTGGCCTTTAGCTTCATATTTGGCAGGAACCGATTCTCCTTTTTGCCTTTGAAGGTTAATATTTGTTACCCGCTCCCGGTCATCAGGATGGATCACCATGGCCAGCGGTTGGCCTATGAATTCCTCGGGCCGATCATACCCGAAGATTTCTACCATTTTTTGATTAACAAAGATGTACCGGTCCCCTTTAATCATGGCGATACCGTCATTTGATTTTTCAATTAACGCCCGATATCGTTCCTCACTCTCACGCAGAGCTCCTTCCACCTGTTTTCTCTCAGTGATGTCACTCAGGAAATTCAGAGTAGCCGGTCTTTCCTTCCAGTTTATCATGAAGGAATTTAGTACCACCCACCTGATGTTACCGTCTTTTCGAATAATCCGAAAATCATAAATGGGAGGATTATTTTCACCTTTTATCTGCCTGACAAAGGAATCGATAACCATATTCCGGTCTTCCGGGTAAACGAACTCATTGAGTGGTCTTGACACGAGTTCCTCACCGGAATAACCCAGGATCATGGCTGTCTTAGTATTGTGAAACACTATCTTACTATCCAGTCCCACAAAAATGGCTTCGTTGGCATTCTTAAAGAGATTCCGGTAACTCTCCTCGCTTTCCTGCAGTGATTCCTCTACCCGCTTGCGGTCGGTGATGTCCAAGAAAAAGCCCACAATACATTTCCGCCCTTTGATTTCGGTACTGGCACCGGAGATGTCGGCATAGAAAACCGTGCCGTCTTTTCGCAGGCAGGGGACCGTAGAAGATACCGGCGTATTCCCTTGAATCTGAGACCCGATATCTGAGATCACCTGGTCCAGCGTTTCTTTTGGGTGTATGTCCCCTATACTCAACTGCAGCAACTCCTCATCTGAATATCCAAGCATCCGGCTAATGGAAGGGTTGACATATAAAAAGCGTCCCGTTTCGGTATCGGTCGCCAGTATACCCTGGGTGCTCCCTTCGAAAATCACCCGGTATCTTTCTTCCGACTCCCGCAGTTTTTCCTCCGCCTTTTTACGCTCGGTGATGTCACGGGCAATCCCCAGAACCGAATTTGGCTTGCCGTCACGGTAAATAACAGACGCCTTGGTTTCCACAGCAACATAGGTGCCGTCCTTGCGCTTCAATTTATATTCAGATACTTCTTTCTGAATTCCGATTTTAACCATCTCATTAAAATCTTCCAGCCCTTTGGAGAGATCCTCTTCACATAACAAAGAGGTAATACTGAGAGTGCGGATATCTGCTTTTTCATAACCCAACATATTCAAGGCGACCTGATTGGCCTCGATAAACTTACCTTCAAAATCGACGATATATACGGCGTCATACAAGCGGTCAAATAGAGCAATGAAGCGCTCATTGCTTTCCTTGAGTTGTTTTTCCGCCAGCCTCCGCGCCCGTCTTTCGCCGGCCTCTTTTAACTCCCGTTCAATCGCGGGAATAAGGCGGTATAGGTTGTCCTTCATAATATAGTCATGAGCACCGGCTTTCATCGCCTTTACGGCGGTCTCCTCGCCGATGGCCCCGGATACAATGATAAGGGAGAGGTCGAGTTCGGTCTCCTTTAACAATTCAATGGCCGCAAGACCGTTGAAGGTCGGAAGTTTATAATCGCACAGAATCACGTCCCATTCCCTTTCCCGGAGTGCGGAACGCATGGCCTCAGCCGTTTCCACCCGTTCATACACCGGATTGTATCCGCCATTCTTGAGCGCCAGTATCATTAACTGGACATCGTCTTCCGAGTCTTCAACCATTAATACCCGAAGAGGTTTCCCCATCTTCTTTCTCCTTACTCTCCCAGGGGAAGAGGGCGCTTGCGCTCGGTTTATTTTTTTTCGAATTCCGCAATCCTCC
>NZ_JBTSLF010000283.1:0-2898 GCF_054640775.1 Candidatus Aquicultor sp.
CCCCCCAGAAAAAGGACAACATGGCCGCCTGGATGGCCGTTAAGTGCGATTTTCCTGATTTCGGAAAATTTGTGGTCTATCGTTTTCCCAAGCAACGACTGGTCTATGGTCCTAAGCAGATTGAATCCCGCATCAACCAGGATCCGGAAATTTCCCGGCAGCTCTCCTTGTGGGACCAGCGCGGTTCAAAGGTGACCCTGGGAACCCTTCTGGTCATCCCTATCGAAGGGTCCCTGATTTATGTTCAACCCTTGTATATCAAGGCCGAGAGCGGCCAGATCCCTGAACTTAAACGGGTCATCGTGGCCTATGAAAACCAGATCGCCATGGAAGAAACCATGGAAAAATCCCTGGGTCGTATCTTCGGGCAGGATATGAAGAAGCCAAAGGAAGAATTAAGCGCCCTGCCTGCAACCGAAGGAAAATCCCAACCCTCCCAATCCCTGGGTAGTCTGGCCTGGCAGCACTATCAAAAGGCTCGAAACGCCTTGAAGCAGGAAAACTGGACAGCCTATGGACAGGCCTTAAAAGATCTGGAACAGGTATTGATCCAACTGAAGGAAGGGAAAAAATAATAAGCTCATCGCCAAAAGATTTGGTGATGAGCGAATGGTTCAAGGAGTCAAGGAGTCAAGGATTCAAGGGGAGTAGGGTCCGAGGGAGTTTTATAATAGAACGTTTGGGAAACATTCTAAGATTAATAGTGTAAAAATTTATCTCGGTTTGATATTTTCTCTTACCCAGTCGGCAATGCTGTCCAGCTTAGATCCGGGGGTAAAGATTTCTTTGACCCCCATTTGTTTTAAGGATTGAATATCCTCCTCGGGGAAGATCCCGCCGCCGATCAGAGCGATATCTTCGGCCCCGTTTTCTTTAAGCAGATCCAGAACCTGAGGGAATAAATAGTTATGGGCCCCGGCCAGACTGGATAAACCAATCAGGTCCACGTCCTCCTGGATGGCGGCCTGAACGATCTGTTCCGGCGTCTGATGCAATCCGGTGTAGACTACTTCAAACCCGGCATCCCTAAAGGCCCTGGCGATAATACGAGCCCCGCGATCGTGTCCGTCCAGTCCGGGTTTTCCGACCAATATCCTGATCTTTCGTTCCTGTTTCATACAATTTTCATCCTTTTCTTAGACAGGATTTACTGGATTACCTGGATTGTTTTGCCGGGTCTTTAATTCCGCAATCCACAATCCGAAATCCCCAATCAGTAGATTCCCGGATCGCGATAAACGCCGAAAACCTTTCGGTATACATCACAACATTCCTGCAAGGTGGCCTGTTCTTTGACGGCCTCGATCAGAAAAGGCATGATATTTTCCTGACCGGCACAGGCATCACCCAACCGATCCAGACATTGGCGAACTTTTTTACTGTTCCGATCATTTTTGACAGCCTGGGTACGGGCAGTCTGCCGTGTTTCCAAATCCGGATCTATTTTCAAAATCTCCACCGGCGGGGCCTCTTCGGTCTCGTATTTATTGACGCCTACCATAATTTTTTCCCGCCGGTCGATCTGCTGCTGAAACTTATAGGCCGCATCGGCGATCTCCATCTGGGGGTAATGCCGTTCCAGGGCCTCGACCATTCCGCCCAGATCATCAATTTTCTGAATGTACTCCATAGCCCTGGCCTCCATCTCATTAGTCAGGGCTTCGACAAAATAAGAACCTCCCAAGGGATCAATAGTGTTGGCCGCACCTGATTCTTCTGCGATGATTTGTTGGGTTCGTAAGGCAATCGTCGCTGCTTCTTCGGTCGGTATGGCCAGGACCTCATCCAGAGAATTGGTATGCAGCGATTGGGTCCCTCCCAGAACGGCTGACAGGGCTTGGAGAGCGGTTCGGATGACATTATTATAGGGTTGCTGGGCGGTCAGCGAACAACCGGCCGTCTGGGTATGAAAACGCAGCCACCAGGACCTGGGGTTTTGGGCCTTAAAACGTTCCTTCATAAACCGGGCCCACATCCTGCGAGCGGCCCGGTATTTGGCGATTTCTTCAAAAAAATCAACGTGGGCATTAAAGAAAAAAGAAAGGCGGGGGGCGAAATCATCCACCTTCAGACCCCGCTCGACCGCAGCTTGAACATAAGCCAACCCGTCAGCCAGGGTAAAGGCCAGTTCCTGAACGGCGGTGGAGCCGGCCTCCCGGATATGATAGCCACTGATGCTGATAGTATTCCAGCGGGGGACTTCTTTGGTTCCGAATTCGACCGTGTCCACCACCAATCGTACCGATGGCCTGGGGGGACACATAAAGGTCTTTTGGGCAGCGAATTCTTTCAACATATCATTCTGAATAGTTCCGCCCAGCTTGTTTCTGGGGATGCCTCTTTTTTCAGCCATGGCGATATACATGGCCCAGATCACTGAGGCCGGAGGGTTGATAGTCATCGAAGTGGTAATGCGGTCGATCGGCAAACCTTCAAAGAGAATTTCCATATCTTTCAAGGTATCAATGGCCACCCCGCATTTTCCGCATTCTCCCCGGGCCATCGGAGAATCGGTGTCGTAGCCCATAAGGGTAGGCATATCAAAGGCCGTGGACAAACCGGTTTGCCCCTGTTGCACCAAATAGTGAAAACGCTTATTGGTATTTTCGGCCGAACCCAGTCCGGCAAACATGCGCATGGTCCACAGGCGGCCCCGGTACATGGATGGCTGGACCCCGCGGGTAAAAGGATAAGAACAAGGGAAAGAAATATCCTTTTCAAAATCCATATCCGAGATATCTTCCGGGGTATAAAGGTCTTTTATCTCCAAATCGGAAACCGTGGAAAATCGTTTTTTTCGTTCCGGCATCAGGGAAAACTGGGAAGATAATTCCCGTTTCCAGACCCCTGTTCCTTTCTTGACCTCATCTATCTGGTCTTCTTTAAACATAGCTACCT
>NZ_JBTSLF010000284.1:0-2895 GCF_054640775.1 Candidatus Aquicultor sp.
TGAACTTAAGAAACTTGAGATTGATATCAAAACGGCGAAGACCAACGCCAAAAAGATCGTCGATCTCAACGAGAAGCTGACGGCACAGCGGGCTATTAAAGAGACCGAGAAGAGACGCAACGAGATGCGGCGGAAACTCTACGAAGCTCAAGACGAGGTGGAAGCGAAGAAGGAACAGCTCCTCACCAAGATCGAGGCGCAACTCAACCAAACATCATCAATCGAAGAACTCTTCACAATCAAATGGGGCGTCGTTTGACGAGTGAGCGTATGAATAAAGACAGTATTAGTAAGGCCACACGCAATGAATTCCGAGAAGCACTGGTAGCGGCATGTGTCCTTCGGGAAATCAACGATATATTTCAGGGCGCCTATCTAGAGCCGCGATTAGATTACGAACCACCAGTCTTAGGTCAAAGACGCTCATTAGTAGAACAGTACTATGTAAATATTGATTTCAGATCTCCGGCGGACACGCAGAAGCTCATAGCAGCCTATGAAGAAGTAATTGAGAGATTGACTAAGGCAGAATCGCTTAACTCTGAAGTTACGTGGGTACAAACCTACCTTGCCTCGCTGAAACGCAGAATGGAACGAGATGGTTTTCTATTTCAGTCTGGACGCTTTATCTATAACAGAGGGCAGTTGGTATTGAATCATGACTCCATCGTGTCTTTGACACAGGAGAGTATTTCTGAACACCTCAATAAGGCCAGCAACAAAATTGAAAAAGGCGACCATGCTGGGGCAATTGCAAGTGCATACACTCTGTTAGAGGGTTTTCTAAAGGAGATGCTCAGAAAAACCGATACCCCTTTCAATGAGGCCGAGGGCGACATTAGAAATCTGTACAAGCTAGTATCCGTCCCCCTGAATCTAAACCCGAGTGGAGATCACTTGGAAAACTACCTCAAAGCGATTATCGACGGTCTGCAGCGACAAATCAGTGGACTCTATGAAGTGGCGAACAAGGCGAGTGATCGACATGCGAGAAAGTACAATCCTGCGAGGCACCACGCAAAACTTGCTGTTAATGCCGCGTTCACGCTCTGTGAGTTCTTACTGGAATCCTATGAGTACCAGGGACAACGAAAGGGGCAGTCATGAACAATAAACAAAAACTTGAACTAACGTGGATTGGGAAAAATAATTCCGAATACGACATCGCCAACATTGAGCCGCGCATCTTAGAAGAGCGGCCGGATTTGTCGTACGGCGATCCGAATACCGAAAACATGCTCATCCACGGCGACAACCTCCTCGCCCTTAAAGCACTCCTCCCGGAATACCAGGGTAAGGTGAAATGCATCTACATCGATCCGCCGTATAACACGGGCAACGCTTTCGAGCACTATGATGATAGCGTTGAGCATTCAACTTGGCTTTCCCTGATGAAACCAAGATTAGAGTTACTAAGAATGTTAATGAGCGATGATGGCAGTATTTGGATATCAATCGATGATGATGAATCCCATTATTTGAAGATACTTTGTGACGAAGTCTTTGGAAGAAGAAATTTCGTGGCTAATGTTGTCTGGCAGAAAAAGTATGCTGCATCTAACGATGCGCGTTGGCTTTCTGATGTTCATGACCACATACTTGCCTATGCTAAAGACAAGAATACTTGGCGGCCCAACCTTCTCGAACGCTCCGAGGAGTTGAACTCAAAATACTCTAACCCTGATAACGATCCCCGGGGCCCCTGGTATCCGACTAATTTGTCAGTAAAGACTTTCTCTGAAAAGAATTACTATTCGATAACCTCTCCCGCAGGTAAGGAATTCTATCCGCCGCCAACAAGATGCTGGGTTGTTTCTAGGAATAAGTATGAAGAAATGCTCGCAGATAATAGAATTTGGTTTGGCAGTAAGGGTGAATCAAGGCCGTACAAAAAGACTTTTCTTTCTGAGGTGAAGCAAGGCACCGTACCCACTACCCTATGGTTACACCACGACGCAGGACATAATATCCAAGCAAAATCTGAGGCAAGAAGACTTTTTAGCGATGAAAACGACTTGTTCAGCACACCTAAACCAGAGAAGCTCATTAGTTATATCTTAAATATCTCCTCCGATGATCATGATTTGGTCTTAGATTCTTTCCTTGGCTCAGCAACTACAACAGCGGTTGCTCATAAGATGAATAGAAAATACATAGGGATAGAGATGGGTGAGCATGCTTACACGCACGCCCAGAAACGAATGAAGAAAGTTGTTGACGAGCATGATGGCCTAAAGCTATCCGACGAGCTCAATTGGAAGGGCGGCGGCGGGTTTAAGTTCTACGAACTAGCGCCGAGTTTTATCGCCACCGATGAATTCGGCAATCCGGTCATCGATGAGTACTACAACGATACGAAGCTCTTAAAAGCGATGTGCAAGCTCACAAACTACACATTTGCACCGAGTCAGACCGAGTACTGGAAGCACGGCAAGGGCCAGGGCGGGAATCACGTGTATGTAACAACACAAATACTCTCCATGGCGATGGTCCAGCAAATTGCGAGCCACTTGGCCGACGGCGAATCGCTGCAAATCTTTGCCAAGAAGTTTGAACCAGGTTGCGAAAACGTTGACACCCGCATCACGATCAAGAAAATCCCCCAGGCCATTCTCAAGGCCTGCCAGTACGGGAAGAAGGAATACCTTCTCCCCATCCGCGAGCGTGCCATTGAAGAGGTTGAAGTAGAGGACTTCGAAGACGGGAGCGACGATGAGTAAAGAGCAAGCGCTCCAGTACATCACGAACGCAATGAGCCTGCGTACACCGCAGGCGAAGAGTTTGGAGCTGTTCGCCGACTACCTCGAATCGGATGCCGGAAAGCTGGTACTGGAGCGTATGCAGCGCGAGAGTCGTAACGGCGTTGAAACGATCGAAGAGCAGACGCGATCGTAC
>NZ_JBTSLF010000285.1:0-2892 GCF_054640775.1 Candidatus Aquicultor sp.
TATTGGGCTCGAAGCCGGATTTTGGAATACCTCCAGGCGGTAAAAAATAAACTTCCAGCCAACATCAACCCGGTTCTCGGCCCTGATGCTACCAGTCTGGGCTGGGGGTTTTCTTATGCCGTTGTGGATGAAACCGGCAAACTGGACCTGGCCCAGTTGCGTTCCCTCCAGGATTGGAATCTAAAACTGGCTATTGAAAGCGTCCCCGGCGTTTCGCAAGTGGCCAGCGTGGGCGGGTTTGTCAAGCAATACCATATCACCCTGGACCCCAACCGGCTTTCTGCTTTTAACATCCCCATCACCAAAGTCATGGAAGCAGTCCGCCGCAGCAACCTGGATGTGGAAGGACGGGTCATTGAGTTCTCCGGGGTGGAGTACATGGTCCGAGGACGGGGATATATCAAAAGTCTGGAAGACTTAAGAAGTATTTCTTTGGGCACTAATGCTAATGGGACCCCCATCTACCTCAAAGACGTGGCCGGGATTCAACTCGGCCCGGAGATCCGCCGGGGAGTGGCCGAGTTGGATGGAAAAGGGGAGGTGGCCGCCGGAATTGTGGTGGTCCGGTTCGGTGAGAATGTCCTCAAGGTCATCGAGCAGGTCAAGGAAAAAATAAAAAAGGATATTGAACCCAGCCTGCCCAAAGGGGTTAAAATCGTCACTACCTATGACCGGTCCGATCTGATCCATCGTTCCATTGATACCTTGAAAGATGAGATCATCAAACTTTCCATTGCCGTCAGTGTGGTCTGCCTCGTCTTTTTATTTCACATCCCCAGCGCCCTGGTGATCATCCTGACCCTGCCGCTGGCCATTATTATTTCCTTTATCCTCATGGTCCATTTGAAGGTGACCTCCAATATCATGAGCCTGAGCGGGATCGCCATTGCCATCGGCGCTATGGTGGACGCCTCGATCATCATGGTGGAAAACGCCCATAAGAAGCTGGAAGAGTGGGAGGAAGCGAAACGACTGAGGGGAGATGGGAGCGGGGAGGAGGGGGAAGTCCTGGATGCGCATCAAGCCGCACTCGTGAATATGAGCAGGACCGATGTCATTATTCATGCGGCACAGGAAGTTGGGCCGTCTCTTTTCTTTTCCCTGTTGGTCATCATGGTCGGCTTCCTGCCGGTGTTTACCTTACAGGCCCAGGCCGGAAGGCTTTTCAAGCCTCTGGCCTATACCAAGACCTTTGCCATGCTTTTTTCTTCCTTTCTGGCCATTACCCTCACTCCGGTTTTGATGACCCTGTTTATCCGGGGGAAGATAAGACCGGAAGAAAAGAATCCAATCAGTATTATCCTCCATAAAGTTTATGAACCGGTGGCCCGGCTTGCTCTGCGGTTTAAAAAAACAGTCATTATCCTAACCGTCCTTATTCTGGCCGTCACCGTCTATCCCTTTATGAAACTCGGCTCGGAATTTATGCCTCCTATTTATGAAGGGACCTTGTTCTATATGCCGGTGACCGTACCGGCCGTATCCATTTCCGTGGCAACGGACCTGCTGAAAATGCAGGATAAGATCTTAAAGAAAATTCCGGAAGTATCCCAGGTCTTCGGCAAAGCCGGTCGGGCCGAGACGGCTACTGATCCGGCGCCCCTGGAGATGTTTGAAACAGTGGTCAATCTGAAACCCGAGGCCCAGTGGCGAAAGGGAATGACGGTTGATAAACTCAAAGATGAAATGAACGACGCCCTGACCATTCCCGGGGTGGCCAATTCCTTTACTATGCCCATCAAGGCCAGGATCGATATGCTGGCTACGGGGATTAGAACCCCAGTGGGGATCAAGGTGCTGGGTCCGAAACTGGAGGAACTGGAACGGATCGGCTTGGAACTGGAACATCACATCAAGGACATCCCCGGGACCCGCAGCGTTTATGCCGAAAGAATGACTACCGGATATTTTCTGGATGTGATTGTTAATCGGCAAGAAGCCGCCCGGTATGGGTTGGCCGTTGAAGATATTCAGGAAGTGGTCGAGACGGCCATTGGCGGCATGAATATCACCACCACTGTGGAAGGCCGGGAACGCTATCCGGTGAACATCCGCTATGCCCGGGAGTTGCGGGGAACTATCGAAGACCTCAAGAGAATTCTGGTGCCGGCGACGATGGCTGCTGCCAAAAATTCTCAGGCTGCCTCTGGAATGGGTTCCGCTTCGGCTGAGGGGGGGGCTTTGCGGGTCCCTCTGGGGCAAGTGGCGGACATAAAAATCATAAAGGGTCCGACGGCCATCAAGAGCGAAGAAGGTCTATTAAGCCTCTATGTTTTTGTGGACTTTAGCGGCCGGGACGTAGGGGGCTATGTGCAGGAGGCCAAAAGAAAAGTGGCCTCCTTGAAGATCCCAACCGGATATCGACTGGAATGGAGCGGGGAATATGAATATCTGATCAAAACCGAGGAAAGATTAAAATTAGTCATTCCCTTGACCCTCTTGATCATTTTTGTCTTGATTTTCTTTAACACTAAGTCGGTTACCAAAACTCTTATCGTCTTGCTGGCCGTCCCCTTTTCCTTGGTAGGCTCCTTCTGGCTCCTTTATATCCTTAATTACAATCTCAGCATTGCCGTCTGGGTGGGGATCATTGCCTTGGCCGGTTTGGATGCCGAAACCGGGGTGGTCATGCTGCTATATCTGGAACTGGCTTATGAAAGGTGGAAGAAAGAAGGCCGTTTGAAAGGGATCTCTGATCTGAAGGAAGCCATCATGTTCGGGGCGGTGAAACGGATCCGTCCCAAGATCATGACCGTCAGCGTTATCCTGGCCGGTCTGGTTCCGATCATGTTCAGTCACGGCACCGGGGCGGATGTGATGAAGCGCATTGCCGCCCCGATGGTGGGAGGGGTGATCACCTCCATGATTATGGAACTGGTTATCTATCCGACG
>NZ_JBTSLF010000286.1:0-2880 GCF_054640775.1 Candidatus Aquicultor sp.
AAAAAGATTCAATAAACAACCTCTTTTGATTGATGACTACCAGGGCTTCCCCCTTTTTGTAAAACAAGTCTACAGCCTCGGTATCCCGTTGTGTGGGGATTTTCTTGAACCAGAAGTATGGAAAGTACAGGGCCAGGAGAAATCTGGTGAGACTTGACAGAAATTTTATGTTTGTTGAAAAGGCATTTTGGGGGGACTCGCCCCAATAGTAGTTAAGGGCCTTGTCGAAATGTTCCACCGCCTCCCCATAGCGACCGCGATTAAAAAGAGCCAGACCGATGTTCTTCTCCAGCATGGCCACCTTTTCGGGATCGGCACTGTCGCCTTGGATTCTTCGATAAATATTGAGCGCTTCCTGATAATAGTGGAGTGCCTCATTGGAAGCTGAAGATTTCAGGGCTTCCTCCCCGGCCTTGATCAGGCACTCTTCGGCCTTTTCCAGGCTCTCGGCCCGGCAGTAATGATAGGCAAGCATACCGTAGAATTCATAAAGCCTTTCCTCAAAGATCTTTTCGATGGATCGGGCTACCCTAAGGTGAAGCTCTTTTCTTTTCAAGGGCAGAATTGATTCGTAGGCCACCTCCTGGGCCAGGGCGTGCTTGAAGAGGTACTCTAACTCGCCCATTCTCAATCGCTCTCTGAGGATCTGAATTTCCTCCAGATAGGAGAGCCTGGCATCGATATTTTCGATTTTGGAGGACACCTCTGCCAGGACGCGATAGAAGAAAGACCTTCCGATTACCGATGCCTCTTTCACCAGGTCACGAGTCTGCTCCTCCAACCGGCCGATCCTGGACATCAGTAACTCTTCGATGGTGTTGGGAATGGAGATGGTTGCCGCCTTATCGGTTAAGTAAAATGTGCCTCCCTTGGGCAAAAGCGCTTGCTCGTCGATAAGAGAGCGAACGACTTCTTCAATAAAGAAGGGATTGCCTCCAGTTCTTTCTACGATACTGGTGACCAAAGTGTGTCGAAGCTCTTTGAGGTTCAACATGTTGCTGATGAGGGCTTCACTCATTTCTTCCGCCAGGGGTTCCAAAACCATTTCGATATAGTAGTTCACCTGGCGGTCTTTGAGGGATTTAGCTAAGCGGTCTCCGGTTTCCTTATAACCGGGCCGAAAAAGATTGATGAAAAGAATCTTGTGCGTCTCTGCCAGGCGGAAAAGGGATTCCAGAAGATCAACGGAACTGGTGTCCGCCCAGTGCAAGTCATCGATCACCATCACCAGAGGAGTCCGTTCCGCCGCCTTGACCAACAGATCCCTTACACTCTTCAGAATCAGACTATTCAGTGCCTCACCCTCTATCCCTTTTGTCCTCTGGGCATGATTTCCGGACAGCTTCATCCCCATCAGGATGGCCACAAAAGGAAGCACCTCATGATACTCTTCTTGAAAAAACCTCTTTATGGCAGCCTGGAGTTTATCGAATGCCTTGGCTTCTCCATCATCCCTCCTGATTCCAGCCCATTGTTTAAAGACATCATTAATCGGGTGAAAACTTAGATTTTTGCCTATGGAAATCCCCCTTCCTTCCCAAAGGGTTACCCTTTTCATGACCTCCTTGTTTTTCAGCTCAGCCAGAAGCCTCGATTTCCCATTACCAGCTTCGCCGATAATATTAACGACCGATCCCTGACCGTTAATCGCTTTCATTAACTGAAGTTCCAGCCTATTCAGCTCACTGTCCCTCCCGACCATCCTGGAGTAAATAAGACGATCTGCACCCAAACGAGGGCGGTACACGTCTTCTTTGGCGGATAAAACCTTATAAACGGAAATCGGTTCCTCCTTGCCTTTGACCATTCTTTTCCCCGCGGACTGGAAATGAAAGAGGCCCTTAGCCAGTTGGTATGTCTCTTTAGTCACATAGGTGGTTCCTGGTTCTGCAAGTGCTTCCATCCGGGCCGCCAGGTTCACCGTATCACCGATGACCTGGAACTCCAGGCGCAGGTCGCTGCCGATGCTGCCCAGGATGACCGGGCCGGTATGGATTCCGATCCGCATCCGGAGGACCTGGCTTCGGGATTCCTCAAGAATTCGGTTGTTGAATCGGTTTACTTCTTGGTGGATGGCCAGGGAGGTGCTAACGGCCCGCTGGGCGGTGTTTTCCAGAGCAATGGGGGCACCGAAAAGGGCCATTATGCCGTCTCCCCGGAAATCCTGGACCGTTCCCTCATATCTGTGGACCTGCTGTGTCAGGATGCCGAAGAGCTCATCAATGAGGGCAAAGGCCTTCTCGTCTCCCAGTTTTTCGGTCTGAGCAGTAGAGCCCTCCAGATCGCAGAACATCACCGTTACCTGCCGGCGCTCGCCCTCGATCCGCCCTTTCTGGGCCAGGATTTTCTCGGTCAGCTCTTTGGGGGGAGGAGAGGGGTTGGGGTGTTTTTCCGAAAGGAATTTTGGGGAAGGTAATTCCGAAGACGCGGACAAGGGTTGCCCGCACTCTCCGCAGAATTTGAAGTGGAGAGGGTTGGCAGCGCGGCATAGGGGACAAACCCTTTCCAACCGGGCGCCGCACCTACGGCAGAACTTTGCCCCTTCATAATTTTCGCTCCAGCATTTCGGACAGTTCATGTAGATGTCCTCTGTAATGACAGCGCGCCGTGACCACCCTTAAAATTGATTTAATAGCAGAGAGAGATTCTTGGCCCCTTTTACCCTTTATCAGAAATAGGCGCGCTCTCGCTCATGGCAAATTTCACTTGCTCCGCCAACAGTACTTTTATTGACCGTCGGCCTTTGCCGGCAACCGAACTATGTTTTCTTAGCCCGATTAATATGTTAAAGGACTGCTTGGTTGGCCTCCAAATATTCATGGTGTCTTGATATTAGGATAGTCCTTTTTTTTGTCTTCAAAAGAAAAACCCCACCTCTCT
>NZ_JBTSLF010000287.1:0-738 GCF_054640775.1 Candidatus Aquicultor sp.
GCCCCCCGGTGTCCGAATTTCAGTTTAAAGGTGGTCCCTCCCAGGGCCAGTCCCATGATTTGATGGCCCAGACAAATGCCAAAGATCGGCAGCAGGCCCAGTAGATTTTGAATGGTTTTGATGATCCCTAAGTCAGCCGCCGGATCTCCGGGACCGTTGGAAAGCAATATGCCGTCGGGTTTTAAAGCCAGGATCTCCCGGTCCGAGGTCTGGGCCGGCACTACCAGCACCTGACATCCTCTCTGCTCTAAAGATCGCAGGCTGTTGTATTTAATTCCATAGTCCATCACCATCACTTTATATTCCGTTCCACCGGCATTCCATGGATGGTCCTCTTGCCCCGAAGGGATCATTTGTGGTTTCCCTTGAACCCAGCGGTAGGGACGGGTGGTAGTGACTTGGTCAGCTAAGGCCAGACCGAGCATAGATGGAATAGACCTTGCCTTTTCAATTAAGGCTTCCGGTCTTAATTCTTCCGTCGAGCCCACTGCCCGCATGGCCCCATAATTTCTCAGGTGTCGTGTTAAGGCCCGGGTGTCTATGCTTTCCAGGCCCAGGACCTTGCTTTTTTTCAGATAATCGGCCAACGGGGCCTGAGAGCGAAAATTGCTCGGGAAGGGCAGATATTCCTTGACCAAAAAGGCCTCCACCTGAATCCGATCGGACTCCACATCCTGATCATTGATCCCGTAGTTTCCGATCAAAGGATAAGTCATGGTCACCAACTGACCTTTGTAG
>NZ_JBTSLF010000287.1:748-2877 GCF_054640775.1 Candidatus Aquicultor sp.
AGGGATCGGTCAGGACTTCCTGATATCCGGTCATGGCCGTATTAAACACACATTCCCCTTCGGCCTCGCCCGGACCGGTGAAGGACCGGGCCGGAAATACGGTCCCGTCTTCTAATGCCAATAATGCCTTCATTCTAATTCCTTATAACCTCAGCGATGATCTCAGCCGCCTTTTTCGTCAACCCGGCTTGTGATTTCAAAATCTCCCGTCCGGCGGCCCCACGTCTTTCCCGTTCTTCCGGGTGCTCTAAATAATAGGTCAGTTGTCTTTCCAATTCATCTTGATCTCGGACCGTAATCCCGGCCCCAACTTCTTCCAATAGACGGCGGCCATCTTTAAAATCATCCATGTGCGGCCCATAAAAGACCAGTTTCCCCCAAGCTGCCGGTTCTAAAATATTCTGTCCTCCTTTGGGGACCAGGCTGGCCCCGCAAAAAACCAGGCTGGCCAGGCTATAGAGAGCAAAAAGGTCCCCGATTCGATCGACTAGGATAACGGTTTCTTTCCTCCGTCCCTCCGGCGATAGGATCCGGCTATACAATTGGTGGGCAACCCCTTGCTGTTGCATCAGCTTTTCTACCCCCGGACACCGATTGATATGACGGGGAACCAGGATCAAAATCAAGCCCGGGAAACGGTCTTTTAAACGCTTATAGGCGGCAAGAAGCACCGCTTCCTCGCCCCCTCGGGTGCTTCCAGCCAGAATTACAGGACCGCCTTCTGGAAGATGGAGCCGTTGCCGGATCGTAGAGTGCAAGGTCTCCTTAGCCTGATCCAAGAGACCATCATACTTGATGTTTCCCAAAACCCGGACCCGCTCAGGAATAGCCCCTAATTTAATCAATTTGCCGGCATCATCCGAATCCCTGACCATCAGCACTTTGAACTTCTCCAATACCGGCCGAAACAACCAGCGAAAAATTTTATATCGTTTAAAAGAATGGTTGGAGATCCGACCGTTAGCCAGGATCAGTTTACTGCCTGATTTATCGGCTTGAAAAAGAAAGTTAGGCCATAATTCGGTTTCCATGGCCACAAAAGCCCTGGGACGAAAGAAGTTTATCGCCCTTTTTACACAGGGGTAGAAATCCAGAGGAAAGTAAATAACAGGTATTTCCTTTCCCAAGAGCGTTTCGGCTATTTCCCTTCCTGCCGGAGTAGTTGTTGAAACAAGAATGGGAATATCGGGGAGTTGCTCTTTGATCCTTCGGGTTAGGGCAATAGCGGCCTTGACTTCGCCCATCGAAACGGCATGAATCCAGATGGGCTTTGAATAAGTCGAGGTTTCCGCAGGCCTGAGGGATTCCGGATAGCGCCCCAACCGCTCGACCAGACGATTGCTGTACTTTCCTTGGGCCAGATTATACAAGATCAGGAAAGGAAACCCAACTAAAAAAAGAATCCCGGAAAGGATATTATAGAGGACAAGGCTTATTGGCATAAAATATAACTATTTTCAAATAGATAAGCTTAGTTAACTATTGTTGTTTATATTATTTATAAGGGGAAGGCGTCAAGCTTAAAAGACAGCAGAGGCCAAGGATCTAACTCGGGAAAAGGACAGGCAGGACCGGAAGGAAAAGGAAACGGTTACGACGCCAGAAGAAAGGCCTTGTATCCTTTGTAAGTCATGTATAGGTCGGCCTTGCTGACCAATTCGAAAGGAGAATGCATGGATAGGACCGGGGTGCCGCAATCCACGATGTCAATGCCCATCATGGCTAAAAACTTGGCGATTGTACCCCCTCCCCCTTCATCCACTTTGCCCAACTCCCCAGTCTGCCAGACTATCCCGTTTTGGTTGAACAACTGCCTGATCCAGTAAACATATTCAGCATGGGCGTCACTGGAACCGATTTTGCCTCCGGAACCGGTAAATTTTGTCAGACAAAGTCCGCAGCCCAGACGCGGGGCATTCCGCTTTTCGTGGACTTCCTGATAATCAGGATCCAAGGCCCCGGCCACATCAGCCGAAATAGCCCGGGAAGCGGCCAGGGTCTCATTAAGGGTCTGATGAGAAAAGGCCTCCCCCTTCAGGGAAAACAAGCGGGGTATCAGGGCCTCTAATATCTGAGCCCGGGCGCTGGTGTTGCCTTCGCTGCCGATTTCCTCTTTGTCAAAGAACAGG
>NZ_JBTSLF010000288.1:0-2870 GCF_054640775.1 Candidatus Aquicultor sp.
CTATTGTTTGCGTCTAACGACTTTGCATTTAAGGCGCAGCCCAGAACTACTCGCCGCGGCGAACCGAATTTGTTAATAAATTTTATAATTACAAAAAACTTTCTTAGCACGACTTCCTTGAACAAGAAACTTGAAACGGAACGACTAACCCGAAAATCTCTAAATTGCCGAATGCGAAAACAGTTTACCCCGATTTAATCGGGGCTGTCGCCCTTGAGCCACTGGTTATATGGCGTCTCTATCTTAAAAATCTATTGCTTAAGATTTCTTGAATATTTCTTCTGCCATCAATTACTGAATGTATATAAATTAAGTTGTTTTCAATTTCGTAGATTATACGGTAAGGCTTATAAAGAATCTCTAAATAGCTTTTAATTCCGGTTGGTCTCAATTCAGGTGGAATGTGCCCTCTTTCTGGAAATTTTTCAAGCTTATAGCAAGTTTCTTCTAAAGCATCTAAAAGCTTATTTGCTGATTGAACACTATCGTTCATCGCAACATAAATAAATATTTCTTTAAGATCTAACTTGGCTTGAGAATCAATTATAACTTTATATCTCATAGTCATTGAATAAATTTTAATTCGTTGCGAAGATCGGCAAATGTTTCTTGAATCCCTTTCGATTTTTTATTTTTTTCACGAGTCATCGCAAGTAATTTAAGCATGGCCATAGTTTCTTGAGTTTTTTCATAAACTTTAATGTCTTGAACAATTACCTTTGCCTCACCATTCTGAGTAATAACAAAAGTTTTTTGCTCTTTATTGATTTTCTCAATCAAATTAGCAGCATTGGCTTTCAGATAGCTAATTGATTTTACCGATTCGCTTAATTTCATATCATAGCCTTTTTTTAGACCAAATATAGTTTATCACATCATTTATATCAAATTAATTTTAGCCATATAACGCCGTTGCGTTTAAGCTGCCGCCCAAAACAAACGGGCAGCACTGAAAAAACCATTTATTAAATTTGTACTCACTTGTTTTACTCTACACACTTGAACAGGACTGCCGAACGAAAAAGACAAAACCGAAAATAGCAGAAAACCCGAACCGTTCTCGCGGTCAGTTTGAAACGCTTGTAACGTTAGCACCATACTACAATTTTTTAAGCAACCTTTTTATTTCTTCAATCTGTTTTTTCCCATAAGAATTATCAGGATTTATTTTCAAAGATTTTTCAAAATAAGTTATTGCTAGTTCAGCTTGACCATTTTTCAAGTATGCTTCTGCAAGGCTATTAAGTGCATCCCAGGACTCCGGCGAGACTTTTACATATAATTTGAAAACAGAAATTGCATATTCGTATTTTTCTTTTTCTAACCAAAAATGAGCTATTTCATTAATTTTATCTACAAAAGTATGAACCAATTTTACATCATTAACGAAAAGTGCATTTACGACATTTGTGCATCGCGATGAATCACTGACTATATCTTCATTCATGAATAAGTCTAGTTCATTACTAACTTCGTTATAGTTGCATAAAAACTCGATTCCTTTTTTATCCTCCGGAAATAGTTTGGGAATAACCAAAATATGATTACCTTTTTCAAGTTCTTGTTTCAAATTAAATGTCACAACATGTTTGTAGTTATGAAAATAATACAAATAGATAATTCCTTCTTTCAAATCGTATAAAGTTGTGTACATTGTACCACCACCCCAATCTCTTTCTTGATGCATAGTGTCCATAACAGAAGAGCAAAAACTAATACTTGTATCCCTATAACTCTCCAATAGTCTTTTCGCCTCATGATAAAAAGGAATATCAATTTTACTTTCATCTTTTATCTGAGAAGGATAGAAGTTTGAGAGTATATAGTATCGGTTGTTTCCGGTAATTAGTGAATCACCTTGAACAACAAGATACCTACCCGTTTTATCGATGAATAAAAACATTGATGTTTCAAGGCCGGTTAGATTATGATTAGCAAAATATTTTTTAACTTCGCTAACATCCGAATATTTTTCCATGATAATTTTTAAAAAATTCGCATCCAGTTCTTTTTTACCAATTGTATCTTTAATCGCTAAATAAGGCATTGCAAAACCATCAAATACAAGTCCGGCTTCGTTCATTCCGCCCTGTGGCCAAAAATTATCATAACCAACATAACAAACTCCATATTTTCTATTTTTACCTTTTTCAAACCAAATCCTCGTATTAGGATTCCAATAATCCTCATTATTGCCAACCATTGTTTTGCCATACAACGTTATTTTAAACATACTGCAACCATACAAATTTTGTACAAAACTGGCTGAGTAGATAAAACAAAATAGAGTTGCAATGAGTAATCTTCTTTTTTTCTCCATAGTCAAATTATCCTTTTAATATTAGGTGCTAACGGCGTGGCAACTAACTTACCGCCCAGAACAGACGGCTAAGTTAAAACCAAAACGCCAATAATTAAGAAAATATTTTGTAACTAAATAATCTTAAACAACAATTTTAAACGAACAACACAAAGCCGAAAACAGAAACAAACCCGAACCGAATGAAGCGGTCAAGTTGAGTTGCAGGTTGAACTAAGCCGCAAAGCGGCGGTATCATTTTACCTATCCTACTTGATTTATAACATTTCAATAAACAATATAGCATACCCTAACTAAATAAAATTAACTATTAAACATTAGCGAGGTATACTATGTACGAACTGATTCAAAGAATGACCGAAAATATGCAACTTTTCGGATTTTCACAACGGACACAAGAAACTTATTCTTACCGTGTACAAAAACTTATAGAGTATTTCAATAAACCGCCGGACAAAATATCCGACAATGAAATCCGTGAGTATTTTCTTTACCTACAGAATACAAAGAAGTATTCACGCGCCACTATGGCAATTGCCTTATGCGGGAT
>NZ_JBTSLF010000289.1:0-2868 GCF_054640775.1 Candidatus Aquicultor sp.
CATGGGATGTGTCGCGGGAGGGGCCTGGAACTGTGACGCCTGCCGCTCGGCCTCCACCACCTCGAGCCGCGACCTCAGACTGGCGTTCTCCGCCAGGAGGCGAGCGCATTCTTCGCGCAGATCCGTTATCTCGGTGCTATCGCCATTGGGGTCGCCCATGGTGGTAGTGTCTCAGCTCGGCGGGCGAATCGGAACTCACTTCATCTCATCACTCCGGCAGCTAACGAGTCGCTGCACTTCGAGCCGCAAGTTCGAGAGCTGTCTAGTTAGGCCCACCAACGTTGTCGATCCGGCAACGTTCTCCCGGTAGATGGTGCACTTCTGATGTCCGGTCGCCTCCCCGATCGCCCCTCCACGCTGTAACCACAGACCGGATGCGGCCCGAGCTGACGTACAATACGGACGCCAGAGGTCACAAGCCCTTGCGAACGAAGAGGAGGTGCGGCGTGAGTCTGCAGATCGATATCGACGCAGAGGGACTGGCTGCCTTCTGCCGGCGCAGCGGCATCCTTCGCCTCTCCTTCTTCGGCTCCGTCCTGGGTGAGGACTTCGGTCCCGAGAGCGACATCGACGTGCTGGTCGAGTTCGCCCCCGATGCCGGGATCGGCCTCTTTGAGTTCGTCGGTCTGCAGCGCGAGCTCGGCGAGCTCCTCGGACGCGACGTCGACCTGCACACGCCGGCCAGCCTCAGCCACTTCTTCCGCGAGGACGTCGTGGACTCGGCTGAGGTGGCCTATGCCGCATAGGCGGGACAGTGTCTTCATCGCGCAGATGGTGGAGGCCGCCGAGGCCGCGCTCGAGTTCAGCGACGGGCACACTGCGGAGAGCTTCGCCGCCGATCGCCTCGTCGGCTACGCCGTGGTGCGCGCCATCCAGCTCATCGGTCAGGCGGCGCGTGGCGTCTCGGGGGAGTTGCAAGCGGCCCACCCGGAGATTCCCTGGCGCGAGATGATCGGCATGCGCAACGTCGTGGTGCATGACTACGCCGACGTCGATCTGGCGCTCGTCTGGAAGACGGTGCGCGAGGACCTTCCGGGACTGATCGGGCGGCTGAACGCGATACTCGAAGATGGCAGCGCCTCCTAAGCCGCTGGGCGCGGACCTGCACCCGACGACTCCCCCAGGCTGGAGAGTTCCTGGGTAAGGTGGAGAACGACCTCTCGAAGGTTCGAAAGCTGTCCACTTAGGTCCACCACGTTGTCATTTCGACAACGTTTCTCCTTGCAAGCGGCCAACTTCAGCCTACCCGGTCGCCTACCCGATCGCTGTCCCGTATGTCCGTGCGTCAGTTGCGCACGGCAGTACGCCCAGAGACGCGCCGATGCCCAAGGTCACGAGCGCCAATCGCCAGGGGAACCACGCCGGCGTTTCTGGCGGCTTCCGTGGACCGCGGGTTGATCCGAGCATAGTGGTACAGTCATCTGCGCGAGTTGGGGTTGCTCTTGCCGGGCACACGCAGATCATTCCTGGTCAGGATGACCAGCGCGTCCTGCAGCAAGCCGCTTGGCGCGGCTGCAGATTCCTGGGTAGCATTGGCTCGGAGGTTCGGAATGGACGTTGTGCTTGAGAGTAACCGTGACGCCATCGCTGAGTTGTGCACTCGCTATGGGGTCGTTCGCATGGACGTCTTCGGCTCCGTCTTGCGCGACGAGTTCCGCCCGGGCGAGAGCGACGTGGACCTGCTCGTCGAGTTCGCCCCCCGGGATCCCTACGAGCTCGCCAAGGCCTATTTCGACATGCTCGATGAGCTGCGGAGGCTCCTCGACGTCGCGGTCGATCTCGTCATGGTCGGTGCGGTTAAGAACCGCTACATCGCGCATGACATCGAGCGCACGAAGCAGCTGTTCTATGCCGCGTAGCGCACTCGCGTATCTCTCGGACATCGTCGAGGCTTGTGATGCCGTCGCGGTCGCGCTCGACGGTGTCGACTTGCCGGGGTATGAAGTCAATCGAACGCTGCGTTCGGCAGTCGAGCGCGAGTTCACGATCATCGGCGAGGCCGTCAACTCAATGTCGCGACTCGACCCGGAACTCGCCGCCCGCGTCTCGCACGCCCGCATGATTGTCGGCTTTCGCAATCAGCTCGTGCACGACTACGCCGCCATCATCGACGCGACCGTCTGGGCGATCGCAAAGAACGACGCGCCTGTCTTGCGGCGCGAGTGCGATGTGTTGATCGATGAGTTGCGCGGGGCGCCCTGACAAGCAGTCACGTTTCGAGTTCAGCGAGGGCCGGGCCAGACGGCGTCCACTTGGTGACGCTCGCCTACTGTTTCTTACCGGAACCGTCGTGAAGATCGCTGAACAGGCGTTTGACCGCCTCCCGAAGGTTCGAAAGCTGTCCACTTAGGCCCACCACGTTGTCATTTCGACAACGTTTCTCTCTGCAAATTGCAGAAGTCAGCCCCACCGGTCGCCTACCGATCGCTCATGGCATCTTCACGACGCCAGTCCTCATTGGTGGCTGCGCGGAGTCTCCTCACACCAAGGCTATCGATGGGCGGCACGTCATGCCGCGAGCGCGGCCAAGCGCCTACAGGCGCGGAAACGAGAAGCCGCCCTCAGCGACGAAGCAGGGGAAGGAAGATCGTGTCGACGATCTCTACAAGAGCCGCTTCGGTCATCGGCGCGAGGGTCATGGTCATCTCGTGGTGGACGAGATCGATCGGCAGCCGGGCGATCCGCGGGGTGATGTGATCGGTGTCGATCTCGCCACGGTCGACTGCCCGGCGAAGAAACTGCTCCATGATCTCGCTATTGCCGCCTGGGATACGCTCGCGGAGCGCCGCCGGGGTGAGACCGGTTTCTTGGTAGTACTCCGCCTGCAGCACGCCGATCACCCCGGCAAGTTCGACGTTGCGTTCTGAG
>NZ_JBTSLF010000290.1:0-2868 GCF_054640775.1 Candidatus Aquicultor sp.
TTAACGACGGATCGACTGACGATACAGCAACTGTTGGCGGTGGTCTCGTCGGCTATAAAAAAGGCAGAAGCGGAATGGTGAAAGTCTCTCTAATCAACAAACCTAACGGTGGAAAAGCCAAAGCATTGAATGCAGGAATTCAATATTCGGAGGCGCAGTTTGTTTTGTGCATGGACGGTGATTCCCAATTAACACCTAACACATTACGAATGGCTGTTAGACATTTTGTTGATCCAAATGTTGGGGCTGTTGCCGGAAATGTTAAAGTTCAAAATAGAAAAAGAGTTCTTACCGATTTGCAAGCGCTTGAGTATTTGGAAGGATTGAATATGGCTCGCAGTGCGCAAGGGTTTGCGCAAATGGTAAACATAATTCCGGGTCCGATAGGACTATTCAGAAGAACAGCTTTACGAGATTCGGGCTTTTATTCCAGCGACACATTTGCCGAAGATGCTGATGTAACATTGAAAATTCTTGCGAGCGGTTGGAGAATTGCCTATGAGCCAAATGCGATCGCTTATACTGAAGCCCCTGTTACAATACAGCAACTTCTAAAACAGAGATACAGATGGACAAGAGGAATACTTCAGGCTATCAGAAAACACAAGAGATACCTTATCAATCCGGCAGTGAATTTTAATAACAGTATGATTCTTTGGACTATGTTTTACGAAGCTCTGGTTTGGCCTGCAATGAACATTTTTGTGAACCTTTATTTTATTATTGTTGCATTGTTCTATGGCTTGTCGAGTTTTATCTTCCTTTGGTGGGTGGGAATCGCGGTTTTAGATATGATGGCAGCCGTTTATTGTATAGCCACTGAAAAAGAGGAATTCCGATTGGTTCCTTACGCAATAATTTATCGGGTAGTATTCATACTTTTAATAGATGTTACAAAGGCAATGGCTACTGTCGAGGAGTTCCTGGGTATTAGAATGACCTGGGGTAAGTTGGAAAGAACCGGAATGGCAAGTGGAACATCAAAAGTTGCTGCTCAGTCTGCAGCATCAAAGTAAATTTTTATTTATTAGAGGTTAATATGGAATTAATTCCAATACTTTCTTTAATAATTCTGGTTGCGACTATTTCAACATTTATTCTTGCCGTAGGTGCATACATTTTGTATAAGGTACGGGAGAGGAAAGGTATCACCGCCCAAGCCGCGCAGCCGGCCGCAATTCCTGCCGAGCTAGTTACGCCAGCACCTCTTATAACTGAGCAGAGAATGACGCCGGAAAGACGTACGTTTGAAGCTCAAACGTATCAGCAGGAACCTACGCGTGAGTCATCGCGCGGACCGGAATTGAAACCGACGTTTGTTGGCTCGGCTCCGACATATGAGCAGAGACCGGCTACTGAATCCGAAAGAGCGACGGGCAGAAAGAAGTTTGTTCGATATACGAACGAAGGTTATGTAGAACCAACGCGTCCAGACAAAAAACAAGAGGATAATTTAAGGTGGCGGTAAAAACCCTTAAAGGCTTACGAGTAAATTATCTAATAATTTTTCTCAGCGGCTTAGTATTATTAATTACTGCTATTCTCGTTTTTTTGCTCATAGTAAAAAATATTTACGGAAATTATGAGCTCAAAGAAATATTGCCCACAAAGAACAACCTAAAATTTACTTCTGCTGAGAAAAAAGGTAAGGCAGCCATTCTTTATTCCCAATATACCGAGAACATGCTTCCAGCTGGTAGCACATGGCTTAGAGATAACGTTGACACTTGGAAAAGATTTATTAAGAACGCCAAAATGGATTACGATATTATTTCCGATCAGACAATTGAACTAGGTCAGCACTATGAATATAAACTTTTGATTCTTCCAGGATCAAAAGCATTGAGTGATAAAGAAATTATTCAAATAAAACGATATGTAGAAAACGGCGGGAGTGTATTCGTTACCGGCGGACCGGCTACTTATTCGGATGAAGCAAAATGGAGAGGTTGGGATTTCTTTACCGAGTTGTTCGGAATGAAATTCAACAAAGAAATTAAGCCGGAAGAAACATATAAAGTTCACACGTTACGTGGAAACCTGCCGCTTACAGCAGGAATCCCCACCGGTTACGCGCTGAAAATTGCAACATGGGATAGACCAATCTATGCCGAAGTGCTCGAGCCCAGAACAACACAAGTAAGTTTTTGGTATGATTTCCGTAAAGAAGCGGGATTGGTTCACGAAGAAATTCAGAAGAGTGCAGGAATTGCTTACGGCTCTTACGGTAAAGGGCGATTCGTTTGGTATGGTTTTGAACTTAATTCCGTGATTGGTGCGCAGAAAGATTACGTTTACTTCGAAAAACTTTTTAATAACTCCGTTAACTGGCTCATTTATCAACCTACGGCATTTGTTAAAGATTGGCCTCAGCAGTATGATGCAGCAATGCTTTTCATACCAACAATTAGCGAACAGCCCGGAAACATTTCAAATCTTAATTCGGTTCTAAACTATAATAACGTTCCCTTTACTTTTTTTGTTAATGCCGATGTTGCCAGAAAAAATCCGGGACTGGTGAGATCGTTGGCTTCCAAAGGCGATTTAGGAGCTATCGTTGACATAGGTTTTTTGGAATCTCCCGAAGACACGGTTAATAAATTATATAGCAAGGATTCGCAAACTTCAGGATTGAAATACGCCGCCGATACATTGAAAAAAATAACCGGCAAAAGAATAAAGGCTTTTATGCCGTTGAACGGATACTATGATGATAACACAATGCAGGCAATGTCATCCTTGGGTTATGATTTCTTGTTAACGGATTCGCTTACGGATCGTTCTGTCCCGGAAATTAAGTTTAGAAATAACAAAGCAATCATGGTTATCACTAAAACAGCAAGAGATGATTATGAGGTAGTGCGTAAC
>NZ_JBTSLF010000291.1:0-2860 GCF_054640775.1 Candidatus Aquicultor sp.
GACGAATCTGAAGGGCGCACTCAAATCGGGACCAAGCTTCTTTTTCCTCCGCGCCTTCCGGTGCCTGTTTCTCCGGCCACGCCATGATCAAGCCCTTTGAGTCCGCTCAGATCAAAATTGATAGAGCGAAACGGCACCTGCAAGAGTTTCGCTCAGAAGTCGATAACTTTTTCAAGCGAGGCTCCGCTTACGTAGCTTTGGAGATAGCTCCAGAATACGGCGAAGCCGCGGGCATTAAGGTCAGCGCGTTCACTTATCGACAAAGTGAACCAATACCTAATGCTTGGGCCGCTATCATAGGCGACGTGTTCCATAATTTACGCGGATCATTGGACCTAATGGCTACGGATGCACATCGCGTTTCCGGCTGCAATCCGAACCATATTAGTGACGTGCATTATCCATTCTGCAAAGACAAAGACGATCTGCGGGAGGTTCTGCGCCGCCGCAAACTTAGCAAAATCCACCAGACCTTTTTAGACATCATCGAGCAGACGGCTCCATACAAAACAGGGAACCATGGCCTAAGGGCCATCCACGATCTGGACATTCTAGATAAGCATCAGGCCCTTGTTCCTACCATCGCGGTAGTGGAAATTAATTGGCCGGTGCCAATCACTTCGGGGCAGCCAAAGTTCGCGACGACGCTAGCGAAAGATGGGCAGCGTCTTATGATCTTCCCTTCCGCCTTTGCGGGCGCCATACCGCCTGACACGCGCATTAAGGCCGACTTTTCAATTGTCTTCAGCGGTCAACCTTTTTTGGGCTCCGACGTCGCCAAACAGCTTCAGGCGTGCATCGACAGCATTGAAGTCATTCGAACGTTGTTCAGTTCGGCAGCCGACAACATAGCCTCTAGCGGCATAGCTAGCCCTTAAAGCCAACTCATACGGCATCGGATCATAATCAAGGAATCCATCGGGATTGCACAATTCATCGCGGTCGCCGGCCTGTCGGCTGCTATCTACCATTTGCACCTCCTACATCAGGATGGTAATTGCCCGAGGAATCCTGCGGCAACTGGCCGTCATCCGTCATCCATTGTTTCCATCCACACATGGCGCTTCAGCTACCACACTTCGTCGCCGCGACTACCGATCATTTGATCTGCCATGACCAAAATGGGCGGCTGAAAACGGCCTTATAACTTGACCCACCTCGCGATGGGTTTAAGGCTCTGCAATCGTTTTGACCGCAATGGGAACCTTATGAGAATGACCAATCTCCGGCGAATTGTCTGCGTTGCCGCCCTTTTCGCCGCGACTGCTACGCCTGCATTCGCTCAAAGTTTTTCGCCAGCAGACGCGATATGTGGGCTTATAAATTTCCAGTTCTGCCCCCAAGGCGTGCCGGCGACACCGCCGCACGCTGATGCGGCGCCAGCCTTCGCAACGCCTCCGACCGAACAAAAGGCCGCAGCACTGCCCGAAAAGCATAAGAAGCTGGCACTGCACAAGAAGCGCGCGAAGAAAGTTAGCCATAAGACGGTCAAACCGAAATCATTCACGCCAGCAAAGACGGCGGATTGACCAGCACGCGGGCGCGCCGCAGCACCGCCCAATCAAACATTCAGCCCTGCGCTATCGAGCTTCGGCCAGCGCCGAAGGTTCGTTCTCATGTCGCCACGAGATTGGATCGTGACGTTGTGCGTCGAACTGCGGTCGTTGATATCGACCTGCAGATGGCCACCAACGCCCGCTGGAGCCTTGCCGGCACTATCATGGCCATCTGTAAGGCCGGTGGCCTTGCGCGGCGGTCCGTCTTCAAGCCGCTTGGCCCAGCCTTCACCATAAGAGCCGCGCAGCCGCGACTGACCACCCGGATCGGCCGGCCTTTCATACGTATGGACAAGGCCATGCGTGGCTTGCCCAATCGAGATTTTGTCGCGGCGCAATTGCTCCCACAACTTCGGGTAGCGGTGTTTAATCTCCCATTCCTCGGCAAGCAGCTGGTCCGCGTGAGACGTCGATTTACCCCAAACGTCAATTCCGGTGTGCTTCATGATATCGGCACGACGCGCCGGATCCCATTGGACGGCACCGCCAGAATTATGACTGCCATCCCAATGCAGGCCCCAGCGCCCACGGCCGGTTGCCGCCCCGCGCGCAAGTGTGCCTTCGCCTTGCTCATTACCAACAAAGCCTAGAGCCGCGTTGCGGCTAAATCCTTGCTTGCGCCAAAACTCGTATGTTTCCTTGGCATTTGAAGCCATGCCCTTGGACACGCGCAAATGGGCAGCACCGGTTGGCTCATTCGGCCCTAGTAAATCGCCACCGCGTTCAGCGCGCCCAATCGAGCGGCCAGCAGCAGTGGCTGAGTTGCCAGACTCATACGATGCCTTCGTAAAGCCGCTAGCGTTGTTGCCCCCCGCACCAGCGCCATCAGCACCAACCGACTGGTCAACCATAAGCTCACGGAAGGCCGCTAGGAACCCGATCTTAGTTCCGCTTGCAATCACACCTTCAAAGCCAGACATGCCGCCCATGAGACCGCTACGCCCATTGGTAACGAATGCCGTGTTGTGCAGCAGCCCGCGATAGTCAGGGCCGCCGCCGTCGTTGCTGCCGCGGAAAGAGGATTTGTGCAAGAGTTTCGAATAGAAGTCGACGTCGCCCTGAAACATTTTGCGATCGGCGCCGCCGTTCGGATGTTCCTTATCATATTCCTGTAAACGCTGCTTAGCGGTGCCGAGCAGCTTTCGCGCTTCATCGTCGCCGCCGTCTTTGCGCTGCAGCTTTCGCGCCGCGTCGATGGCTTGTACGTCGCGCGCTTTTCTGCTCTCGATATCAGTGCCCGCAGCTTTCTGCTTTTCTACTTGTCCCTTCGCCCAGTCGCGATCCAGGATACCGTGACCCGCATC
>NZ_JBTSLF010000292.1:0-2853 GCF_054640775.1 Candidatus Aquicultor sp.
TTTTAGTAGGTGCCGGACCGGGGGACCCGGGATTGATTACCCTAAAAGGAGTTAGACTCCTCCAGCAGGCCGAAGTGGTCATCTACGATTTTTTGGCCAGCCCCGAACTCTTGCGGCATGTTTCCAAGGAGGCCGAGATCATTTACGTGGGCAAAAAGGGGGGGGACCACACCTTGCCCCAAAATGAAATCAATCAATTGATCATTGATAAGGCCATGACAGGCAAAAAAGTGGTTCGCCTGAAGGGGGGGGACCCCTTTATTTTCGGCCGGGGCGGAGAGGAGGCCGAAGAATTGGCCAAAGCCGATATCCCCTTCGAAATCGTTCCTGGAGTCACTTCGGCCATTGCCGTACCCGCTTATGCCGGGATCCCCTTAACCCATCGCCGATACAATACCAGCGTGGCCTTTTTTACCGGACATGAAGATCCTACCAAAGAGGATTTGGCCCAGGGTTTGGGAAAACAGGCCGGCCGGGCTGAAACTCTGGTGTTTTTAATGGGGGTAAAAAATCTCCCTTCCATTGTTGAAAGTCTTTTTCAAGAAGGGCTGGAGCCAAACACCCCGGCGGCCCTTATCCGCTGGGGAACAACCTCCAGTCAAAAGACCATAACCGGAACTTTGGAGACGATAACCCGTAAGGCCGAAGAAGCGGCCTTGGCCCCGCCGGCGATATTTATTGTCGGAAAGGTGGTTGAGTTGCGGGACACCCTGAACTGGTTTGAACGCCGACCCCTCTTCGGCAAATCTATCGTGGTCACCCGAACCCGTGAACAGGCCAGTGAACTGGTAGATCGACTTAACGATCTCGGGGCCGATTGCCTGGAATTTCCCACCATCCGCATTGCCCCTCCCTCGGATTGGTCCGAATTGGACCAGGCCATCCGGGAGATCGAAAAATATGATTGGATTTTCTTTACCAGCCCCAACGGGGTTCGATTTTTCCTGGACCGGATGGAAAAACTCCAACTTGATTTGCGATGTTTGAAGGGGATAAAAATAGGAGTTATCGGACCGGCCACGGCCCAGGCCCTGTCGGAATATCATCTTAAAGCCGACCTGATTCCTGAAAAATTTCAGGCCGAGCATTTATTGGAAGCCCTGTCCCAAATCCCGTTGGCGAACCAGAGGGTCCTGATCCCCCGGGCGGAACAGGCCAGGGAAATCCTGCCGGAAGGACTGAGGCAAATGGGAGCCGAGGTCCTGGTCGTTTCCGCTTACCAGACCTTGCCGGCCTTAGAAGGGAAAGAACAACTGGAAGAAAAAATGGCTCAAGGCCTGATCGATTGCTTAACTTTTACCAGTTCTTCCACGGTGGTTAATTTCCTGGCCCTTTTTACCAGGCAGGAAATCCTTTATCTGCTGAAAAGAGTAACTGTGGCCTGTATCGGCCCCATTACCGCTCAAACCGCCATCAGCAACGGGCTTTCCGTTCAAATCGTGGCTGAAGAATATACTATTCCGGGATTGGTGGCGGCGATTGAGAAATATTATGGAGGACAGAATTCATAAGACAGGAGACAGGATTCAGAATAAAAACAGGGGATAAGTTTCAAAGTTCAAAATAAAAAACTCAAAGTGAAAAATGAAATCAACCCTGACCTATTTCTTCCTCTTCACTGGATAAAAGTACAAGACGATGACTTCCTCTCTGAGACTTTGGAATTTAAACTTTGAAATTTGACTTTTGAAATATAAAGGAATCTCAAATGCCCCATACCTTCATAACCGACCTGAAGTCAGGAGACAGGATCAATCAGTTTTTTTTGGTCAAGAGGAAAGAACGGCGTCAAACCCGAGCCGGGAAAGATTATCTGGATATTTCCCTGGCTGATCGAACCGGAACCCTGGGTGCCAAGATCTGGAGTGAAGCTGTTGATCAATTCGATTCTTTGTTCGCCGAGGGACAATTTGCCGGTATTGCCGGGCGGGTGGAAACCTATCAGGATGAACCCCAGTTAAGCATCGAACGTATTAAAGGGGTTCAGCATTGGTCTTCTGAACAGCTCGGTCTGGCCGGGTTTAACCCCGATTTGTTGATTCCCGTTTCCCCTCTGGATATTTCCTCCCTTTGGAATTCGTTATTGACCTGGGTCAGGGATGAAATCCAGCATCCGGCTTTAAGAGAATTGACCCTCTCGTTACTGGAAACCAAAGCAGAAGAATGGAAGCAGTGGCCGGCCTCTAAAATATATCATCACGCCTATAAGGGAGGGCTTCTGGAGCACACCTGCCGTGTGGTTCAATTAGCCCGAGATGTGGGCCGGCTCTATCCGGAACTGAACCAGGACCTGATCCTGGCCGGGGCTGTCCTTCATGATATCGGCAAATTGCAGGAACTGGAAGGGTATCTTTCCGCCCATAAAACGTATGCCGGGGAATTATTGGGCCACCTGGCCCAGGGCTGGGCCATGATCCGGGAGGCGGCTAAGGAGATGTCCTGGGATGACCCCGGGCTGTTGATCCAGCTGGAACATATCATCCTCGCTCATCACGGCCAATTGGAATTCGGCTCCCCGGTTCTTCCCCAGACTAGAGAGGCCTTGATGATCCATATGCTGGACGATCTGGAAGTAAAGATCAGGATGATGAGCGATCATCAGGAACAGGACCGGGGAGAAGGGGACTTCACCGATTGGCACCGGGTTTTAAAAAGAAAGATTCTTAAAGATTCAAAAGACTGACTAATAAGAATGATACTGGATACTGGATAAAACCAATAAATTAAATCTGGATACTTGATTGCTTTTATCCAGAATCGAGTATCGCTTTTTGTTTTTATCCAGTATCCAGTATCGTCCGTCCAGCGGCGGATGATTGCACCTTTCAGAAAAATTAGAGATAAATTCCCAGA
>NZ_JBTSLF010000293.1:0-2852 GCF_054640775.1 Candidatus Aquicultor sp.
TAATCTCCTTTGCTGTTCTCTGTCTCCAGGACATTCCTAAGTCGGGTGTTGCCATATCCTTTAATTTATCCTGTTCTTCCTTGTTTAACTCTTCTAATTTGGAATTAGCTTTCAACCGGTTTAAAATATATTCCTGGCCTTCCTTTCCTTTCTGTCGTTCATAGGTTGGATTATGTTCAAAAACATATTTCGCTAAATATGATTCATAGTCATCTATGGATTTTCCTTGAGATTTCAAATCGTCCGGATTATACTTATTGTTTCCAAGCATCTCGGTTGCTTGACTGTAAAGAGTGTTATATTTTTTGTTATTATAATTCTCTTGAATTTGTTTCGGATCTGAAATAAATCCGTGTTGTATCATCCAATCGTTTAGCTGATCATAACCTTTCTTTACTGATTCGAGAATTCCCTCCTGGAGCCTTTCAGAACGTGCCATGTTATTCCAAAAAGTAGCCTGTAACCTCTGACTATCTAAAATCGTATCCTTGAATTTTTCCGCGGCTTCTAAATTCGTTCTTCTGATCTGTTGTTCTGTAGTTTCATATTCTGTTGCTGATTTGGAAGCATCACTAAACATTTTTTTAATTTCATCGGTAACTTGTTTCGCTGGTTCTGTTGTCATTCTATTGAGATAATCGCTCATCCCAAATTCTTCGTGAGTATCTAAAAGATTTCCATTCTCATACTTTTTACTTGTGACAACATCAATCTTTTCACCGGCTATTACTCTAGCTAGTTTAATCCTTGACTCTGCGTTCATGTCGGGGGCATAGTTAAACAATGCTGCTTCGGCTCCTTTTTCATTTCCCGCGAAATCCTTGCCCCATGTCTCCATAATGTTTTTAAAGTTTTCGGGATCCCAAAAGCCTCTGGTCTTATTAGCAAGATATCCTTTTTCTCCGAACATTCCATTCTTCCCTAATGCTTGATACAACATGGCTTCCTGCGCCGGTGAATTTGCAGTACCTAATGTTGACAGACTCTGTAATGTCTGAGAGCCCAAGTCGCCCATGCGTCCTAATGGATTATTCACTCCTAAAAGTAATTCTGGTAGTCTTCCAAATTCAATTGCTGTTTTACTATCAATGCCAAGCGTGAGCTGCTTCATCTGAATTTCTTTGATGGCTTCTAAAACATCAATAATTCTTTTATTATCCGCGTCTTTTCCAAACTCCTGCTTCGTCATTTGTTCTACTGACGTCAGATATTGAGCATTAGAACTTTGGCCACCTAAACGTTGTACAATATTAAACTGCGCTAAGTCTTCAGGATTTAATCCGGTTGACCGTCCGAATGCTATCTGTTCTTTCTCTAACCCGGTGTCTTCCCTGCCTAATCCCTCGGCAAGTGCTGATCTCATTTTTAGATATCTGTCGGCGTCGTATCCCAAGTACCCTTCTGGTGATCGCATGTTTGCACCAAAGCGGATGCTCATCTGACGTGCAGCTATTTCATAAGGTCTTGCGCCTTCTACTAATCCAGCTGCAGCGCCGTAACTTTGGTTTAAATATTTTAATTTTTCTTCGGTTTCTGCTTGTTCTGGCGTGTTAGACAGTTTCGCAATTTCTCCACCTACCATTCCGCCGAAATGTTCGCCGACAAGCATTCCTAATGGACCTGCTCCCGGTATCAAAGCTCCTGCTACTCCACCGGCCAATTTCCCGTAAAGCTCGTAATCTCTAGTTCGTTCTTTTACGTCCTTCCAAGTCTCAAAAGCTGTCCTCTCTGTAAACATCGACATTGGGGAAGTCAAGTCGAATGCTGTTTTATTTCTGGCTGCTATTTCTGCTGTTGTGTTCATATAGTCAAGTGTTGATGTTACGGCTTCTCCGCCTAATGCAAAGGCGCCCATCTTCTGAAATTGTTGAAAGAAAGTTTGAGTTTGCTCATGTGCCTCTTTTGTGCTTTTGCTTACATCATTGATGCTTGCCGATAGTCCGATAAATTTATTTTTGACTTCATCGATATTTGCACCGACGTCATCTTTACTTGAACTTATTGCAGACCTAATCATTTCAAGGTGTTCTTGATCTGGTTTTAAAAAGCTTGATGCATCGGTAGTGAGGTTTGTCCCAACTTCATCGGTAGCTGACTTTATGCGTTCGAATTTTCTTAGATATTTTCCTTCTTGACCTTTGGTAAGTTTTCCTGCCGATAGATCTACATTCAAGTCCTGAAGCGTTTCTTTTATTCTATCATTGAGCGGATCGTAAAGCCCCTGGCTATATTTTAGCCATTCCCCGGCGTCTTTAGCCTGCTGCGGGTTTAATGTCTTCAAGAATTCCGGAGAAGAGACTACATCACTGATGTTCTGTCCCATTTTGTGGGGGATATCTTTAAGCGATTGCTCTAATCCTGATCTCTTGAGAAATTCTTGTGTTTGCTCGATTAAGAGTATTTGGGAGGGTGTTAAGGCTGCCTGTGTGTTTTGTCCTGATGTTTCCCCTGATTGAGCACCGGGAAGAATAGGGATTCCGGCTCCCGGGTTTGCTCTGGGTGTGCCATCTTGGCCAATGATGTTATTTAAGTTCTGCTCGAGCTCGTTAACCCCTTCAATCTGTGGAAGTATTCTCGCTCGAATGTTAAAACCAATATCGTTAGAATCGTTCATAATAAGTTCCTCTTAAAGCTGCCGCCGGTTTATTTTCGCTAAAGTGAAAAGCTAAACCCTTTTCGCCAAACTTCACCGGCAGCAAATTGATTAATTAAAATTCTTGAAAATACTCGTCGCTTACCTTGCCAACACCGTCCAAATTCAGAGCCGCGCCAACTTCACCCAAATAATTTTGGAGTTTTTTCAACACCTGATTTGCATTTGCAAGCTGACTAGAGACATTCGTTTTGAAACC
>NZ_JBTSLF010000294.1:0-1173 GCF_054640775.1 Candidatus Aquicultor sp.
GAATAGGAAATTGCGGTAAGTTGGCAGACAAATTTCGGACGAATCTTTTTCTATGTATCTTTGCCGAAACATTAATTCATTGGATTTGCCGAAGAAGACAAGCAACACAACTAACAATTAAAAACATGAATACAGAAAAACGTTTTGAAGATATGCCGCCTGAGGAATTCAAAAAGTGCGGCCGCGAATTGATTGACTGGGTTGCAAATTATCTTGATGGGATTGAACAATATCCCGTTTTGCCGAATGTGAAACCTGGTGAGATCAAATCCAAACTTCCAAAGAGAGCGCCGGAAGAATCCGAGCCGATGAAAAATATTCTTGCCGATATTGATAAAATTATTCTGCCCGGCATTACGCATTGGCAGCATCCGAATTTCATGGCGTATTTTAATTCAACTGCAAGCGGACCGGGAATTCTCGGCGAACTTTTGAGCGCGGCGTTCAATACAAACGGAATGGTTTGGAAATCATGTCCGTCGCTTACCGAACTCGAAGAAATAGTTTTGATTTGGTTTAGACAATTGATGAAACTGCCGGAAAATTTCACCGGGATCATTTACGATACTGCTTCCGTGAGTTCCATGCACGCAATCGCTGCGGCGCGTGAAAACTTAAACCTTGGAATTCGCGAAAAGGGGATGAGCGGAATTCCGAAACTCCGGCTTTATTGTTCCGAACACGCGCACTCATCAATTGAGAAAGGCGCGCTCACGCTCGGCATCGGTCTAGACGGAGTTACAAAAATTCCGGTTGATGCTGAGTTCAAGATGATTCCGGCAGAACTTGATAAAGCAATTCAAGACGATAAAGCAAACGGAATTATTCCGTTCTGTGTTGTCGCAACGATCGGCACGACTTCAACGACAAGCGTTGATCCCATAAATGAAATCGCTGCAATATGTGAGCGCGAAAAAGTTTGGCTTCATGTCGACGGCGCTCATGCCGGTGTAACTGCAATGCTGCCTGAGATGAGCAATCATTTCAAGGGGTTGGACCGCGCCGATTCGTTCGTGGTCAATCCGCACAAATGGTTAACCGTGCCGGTTGATCTGAGCATTCTCTTCACACGCAAACCGGAAATTTTGAAACGGGCATTCAGTTTGGTTCCGGAATATTTGAAAACCGCGGAGGACTCGGTTGTTACCAACTACATGGATTACGGAATTCAGC
>NZ_JBTSLF010000294.1:1183-2840 GCF_054640775.1 Candidatus Aquicultor sp.
GAAGAAGATTCCGTGCTCTCAAACTTTGGTTTGTTCTCCGCTACTTCGGTGCAACCGGACTGAGAAAAATGCTGCGCGAACATATTAGACTTGGTCAACTATTTGCATCATGGATCGATGAACATCCAATGTTTGAACGATTGGCGCCAACACCTTTCAGCACAATATGTTTCCGCGCCAAACCAAATGGTTGGCCCGACGAGACAAAACTGAATCAGTTAAACGAAAAACTCATGAATCGAGTTAACTCAACGGGAAAACTTTTCATCACGCACACAAAATTGAACGGAAAGTTTACGATCAGATTAGTTATCTCCGGATTACGGCAAGAAGAAAGACACGTTACGGATGCTTGGCAGTTGATTCAAGATACGTTAAACAAAATTTTGAACGAGGGATAAATCTAATGGAAAGACTTTTTCAGTTTAGTTTGTTTGCATTCACCTCGCTCTTTACAATGGTAACGCCGTTTGGAATGATACCGCTCTTCACATCAATTACTTCTCAAATGCCATTGCATGACGTCCGTAAGATTGCGTTCAAAGGTGTATTGACAGCATTTATTATAATGGTTCTAATTGCGCTGGCGGGTAATTTCATTTTTGATTTTTTCCACATCTCCATTAACGGATTAAAAATTGTCGGCGGAATTCTTTTTTTCATGTCGGGTTACGACATGGTCCAGGCAAAGTTGAGTCGCCTCAAGGAAGAAGGGCAAAGTTTCAGCGAGTTCGTAAATGATTTTGCGATAACGCCGCTCGGCATTCCAATCATCTGTGGGCCGGGATCGATTACCGTGACAGTTGTGCTATTCAACGATACAAGAGATGTTATCGAAAAGCTTATTCTCTTCGGGGTGATTGTTGTCGTCTTGTTAATTACTTATTTGCTTCTTGTCGGAAGTAAAAAATTGCTTTCATTTCTCGGTGATAACGGCAATAAGGTTCTAATGCGAATCATGGGACTCATTGTAATGGTAATCGCTGTTGAACTCATGTTTGCCGGTTTGAAACCTATTGTTCAGGATATGATCACTGTTAAATAATGCAGATCTAACAATAGATCTCAATCTTGCTCATGCCCGCCTACCGGCGAGGCAGGCTCTTAATCTTAATCTGCTGTGATGACGAGAATGAGTAAGATCAAGATTAAGAGCAAGATTAAGAATTAAAACGTCGAATCAAAATAATCCTTCAATCGACAAATATCTTTCGCCGGTATCGTAATTAAAAGTAAGAATTCTTTTTCCTTCCGGAATTTCACCTAACTTTTTCGAAACTGCCGCTAATGCTGCGCCGGAAGAAATTCCAACGAAAAGCCCTTCTTCTTTGGCTACGCGTTGTGTGAATTCAAAAGCTTCTTCCTTTGAAATTGTAATTGCACCGTCTAGTAAAGTTGTATCAAGATTTTTAGGAATGAACCCGGCTCCAAGACCTTGCAGCGGATGAGGTCCAGGTTGTCCGCCGGAAATTACAGCAGACGCAGCCGGCTCAACCGCAAAAACCTTTATCTGCGGAAATTTCTCTTTCAACACTTTTGAAACACCGGTTATGTGTCCACCTGTACCGACTCCGGTTATTAAGTAATCAATTCCATCCGGAAAATCTTTCAGAATTTCATGTGCTGTTGTTTTTATGTGAACTTCAATGCTGGCTTC
>NZ_JBTSLF010000295.1:0-2833 GCF_054640775.1 Candidatus Aquicultor sp.
TTTAATGGAAAATAATCTACTTAAAACCCACATTTTAAAGCAATTTGTTCACCATCCTACCGGCGATCAAACAAATACGATCAATCATCTGTCCTCCTTTACATTAAGCGATAAACCAAGTCCTTTATATATGTTAAAGGGTTATGCAGGAACCGGAAAAACAAGTTTAATAAGCGCGTATGTAAAGGCTCTGGCAGTGATGGAAATCCCATTTGTACTGATGGCACCCACAGGACGTGCGGCCAAGGTATTTTCGCATTATGCAGGATTTCGTGCACACACTATTCATCGGTATATCTATCTTTTCATTACCAACGCCGATGGTCAAACCAAGATTGTCCTGTCGCCAAACAAATTGAGCAAGGCCGTGTTTATTGTAGACGAAGCTTCGATGATTGGCGATACAAGTCAGGAGCCGGAAAGCGTTTTTAACCGTTCATTGTTAACCGACCTTTTCGACTATGTTTACCGAAATACCGGCAACAAACTCATCCTGATAGGTGATACAGCCCAGTTACCGCCCGTTGGTCTGGAAATCAGTCCGGCGTTAAACTTAAAGCTGCTTCATGCCACATTTAATATCACGGGTTATCAGCATTTGATGCGTGAAGTCATGAGACAATCGATTGATTCAGGAATACTTGAAAGTGCCACACAACTGAGAAAGAAACTTGAAAATGAGGTGATTGAAAACCCACTTTTTATCATTGATCGGGAAGTGCGGGATGTGGTGTTGATCAACAGTGGTTATGAAATGGAAGAGGAGCTCAGCAGTGCTTTTGGAAGTGGAACTTCGGATGGCAGTGTGGTAATTTGTAAATCGAACAAACGGGCCAATTTATTCAATCAGCAAATCAGAAACAAAGTGTTGTCGCGTGAAAACGAGCTGGAAGGGGGCGACTTGTTGATGGTAGTAAAAAATAATTATTTCTGGCTTGGAAACGATTCAAAAGCAGGGTTTATTGCCAATGGCGACATGGTAAAGGTACAGCGCATTGTGAGGATGGAAGAAAAGTATGGATTAAGGTTCGCCGATGTTGAAATCCGTCTGGTTGATTACTCCGAAGAAAATATCCTGGAGGTAAAATTGATTCTAGACACCCTGATGTCCGATGGACCGGATATGCCCCGAAGTGAAATGGATCGTCTGTTCCATGCCGTGGAGGCAGAGTATGGCGATTTTCCTAAAAGACGTACCCGTTTGGACAAAATCAGGATCGATCCCTGGTATAACGCCCTTCATGTTAAATTTGGTTATGCACTCACCTGTCATAAAACACAAGGCGGACAATGGGAAAACGTGTTTATTGATCAAGGATACTTACCCGAAGAACAAATTGATACCGCTTACATGAGGTGGCTTTATACCGCTGTTACACGTGCCACTTCAAAGCTTTATCTCATGGGTTTCAACGCCGGGTTAATTGAAAAGTCTGATGGTGATAAAACAGCTGATCAAGGTTGAGGATTTCTCACAATCATTACGGTAGCATAAGCAGAAATACCCTCGCCTCTTCCAACAAAGCCCAGTTTCTCGGTAGTGGTAGCCTTCACCGAGATAGCGTCCTCATTCACTTGCAGGATATCGGCCAGTCTAATTTTTATTTCCGGTATAAAAGGCGCGATCTTTGGGCTCTGAAGTACCACTATTGAATCAATATTGCCAACAACATAACCTCTTTCCAAAACAAGTCTGTTTGCTTTACGCAGAATGTTAGTACTATCGATGTCTTTAAAACTAGGATCAGAAGGGGGAAAATACTGACCAATATCACCTAAGGCAAGTGAACCGAGCAAGGCATCTGCCATGGCATGAATCAATACATCGGCATCTGAATGACCATCAGGTCCGAAGTCAGAGGGGATGGTAACTCCTCCCAGTACCATTTTCCTACCGGGAACGAGTTGGTGCACGTCGTACCCCATACCAATCCGAATTGGCGGCATCGTCATTATTCGGGAGTATTGCTTTTACCTACTTTGTCCAAGTTGAATATCAACGAGAAGCGTAAGGTATTTTGCAATGGGTTTTGATCAGATGTTACAGGGATGAGGTACGAAAAATCCAATCCAAACACATTATAGCGCAGCCCAACGCCTAGGGTAGCATACTTACGGTTACCTTTGGTCAGGTCTTCGTAGTAAAAACCACCACGCAATGCCAATACATCGGTATACCAATATTCAGTACCAACGGCAAAGCTGAATTCCCGCATTTCTTCTGAAAACCCACCTGGAGCATCATACCACGATTGCATCATGCCCTGAACCACACTAACATCCGGATCCTTTCCCCCTTCAATTAAACGGCTCCCGTCAGAATTGAAAAGACTATCGGAGTAAATTGGAGGCGTAGGCACAAGGAGTTTGTTTACATCCACTTGAAATGAAATGGTGTTATAATCATCAAGGTCGAGGGTCAGGCGTGGTCCGATTCGGAAATTGGTGGGGATGAAGTCTCTTTCAATATTTGTTTTGGAGTAAGATATTTTATTTCCAATATTGGAGATGTTGATACCCCATGCGAAAGAGGCAGGTGTAGAGGCAAACCAATTTACCTCATCTTCCCAATACAAACTCACGTCGGCAGCCACTGAAGTACCTGCGCTGGTTTCGACACCCTGAACATATTGTCCCTGTGTCAGGTTTGAATAAATAAACCTACCTGCTACGGCCAGCGACAATTTATCGGTGAGTATCCTTGAATAGGCTGCATCGACGGCAAATTCATTGGGTTTATAAGTTCCTAATGGGTCGCCCACATCATTGGTAAACGTAATTTCACCGAGTGAAAAGTACCTTAAGGTTGCGGCAACCGTGGAAACATTGTCAA
>NZ_JBTSLF010000296.1:0-2829 GCF_054640775.1 Candidatus Aquicultor sp.
AAGTACTGTAAACCCACGGAAAGCATCGATAGAGGCGATTCTTCCGCTTTGTTTAATTTGCTGCGGATCTGCAGAAATTGTATTGCTCACGGTTTTCTCCTTAGATTAGCTGACTATTTAAAGGAACTGATTTTTACAAAAAAGCCCCGGTTATCCGGGGCTTAAAAAAAGAAAATAGATCTTCTTACTTCAGGAGAACCATCTTTTTAGTAAGTAAAACACCGTTTGCGTTCATCTGATAAATATATGTACCGGATGCAAGTCGACTAGCATCAAACCGAACCGTATAATTACCGGTAGATTTATTCTCATTAACCAAAGTAGAAACTAACCTACCGAGCAGATCGTAAATTTTAAGAGTAACTAATCCGGACTTAGGCACTGAAAAAGTAATTTCGGTAGATGGGTTAAATGGATTTGGATAATTCTGAGATAATTGATAACCAGATACAACATTTGATCTTTTTTCTACACTTATTCCGGTAACATGACTATCATTATGGAACCATTCCACCGGTGGATAAGTACTATTTCCAAAACATGCTAAATAAACATCCTTACCATCATTGCTAAAAGCTATACCACGAGGTCTTTCATTTGGATCTTGAGGCGAAAAGAAACTCCATTTAATACTATCTTCTATAGCCCAAGTCTTTGTATTAAATGAATACCAGGTGCCCTCGGTACCAGCAAACTGTCCGGTGGGTTGATTATAGGAATAGTTACCAGTGCTTAACCATAAATTACCGTTTACAGGATCCCACGTTCCGGATTCACAAGCTATACCTCTTAAAACTGTATCAACTAAAGCATAACTACTAAATGCATCCGGTCTATGGTAAACTCGAAGGAATCCATCCGTGTATCTTGCAACATATAGGGTATTCCCATCAGGGGAGACAGCCATCCACCTACCATAAGTGGCGGCAGTATCAATAACATCAACAGCATTACTATTAAATGAAAAATCGGAATTATAAATTTCTATTGGATGACCTGGAAGAACAGGTGCTAAATAAATATTCCCGCTTGAATCAACTGCCGGATTACAAAGCGCAGAAATACCCGGGCTAACATAGTTCATCCCTTGTCCAGTTTTATAATTTATCCTATATAGATCGCTATAATCGTTAACCAAAATATTCCCGTTATTATCGCGAGTTATTCCATATTTACTATTATAAAGGGGATGTAATACGCCGCCAACTGTAACAGCTTTAATCGTATCCCAAGGTGTTCCATCGGGATTATAAACATAAACAGGGCGAACAGAAAACTTTTTCCCACTATCAGGAACAAACAATGAATCAGAAGTTCTGTATGGTGCAATCCATATCTTCCCATCTGGATCGACTGTTACAAATTGGACACCAGTATTAGTTCTCAAAGTATCAGGCGCAGGGGGAAAAATACCCTTATAAACCCAACCTTGTGAGAATACTTTCACACTCATTAAAAGCATAAAAGCGAACAAAATAGAAACAGTTTTTTTCATGAAGCACTCCTTAAGTTATTGATAAAGTAAAGGTTTAATTAGTTGATTATCTACCATAATAGGGAGCCCCTGGTTTTTGAATATTGAGCTTAACTATTGTTTGAGGAATTAATACACTATTAGTGTTTGGGTCAACAACTTGTGATCGAATATAATAAAGAAAATCCCCACTTCCCCATACCATTGAAATTGCACCTGATGCAGCTAAAACGCCAGGATATAGGAATGAGGATGATTTATCTTTATGAACTACAATGATTGCTTGAGGAAGATTAGTCCCAAGATACATATCACCATCGGCAGAAAATTCAAGAGAAGTTATAGAATTGCCCGAGCCGTAATTTCCGGAGAAATCATAATAAAGTTGTGGCGACCCAAGATTACCGTTGGCATCTATAGGAAATCTCTGGACAGTCAAGTTTGAGTCTTGTTGAGCGGCAACATATAGATAGCTTGTCCCTCCGTCATTATAAACACGCATAGCAGTAATATTAGCTGTATATGGGAAAGAAGTGATGCTTTTATCTTGTTTTATCCGATATATAGCAGCGTTATTTCCTCCAGCCCATAAATTGTTGTTTGCATCAAATTCGAGTTGAGAAATTTTTAGGGAAGATGGTAAAACTACAAACGTTGTTGGTGATCCTCCTCCAGCAGGTATTTGAAATATTGCATAAAGATTTCTTGCAGCAAACAATACTCCGTTTGGACCAAACCTCATACTTGTCCAGAATGTTTCAGTGCCTTTTGAAGCATAATTAGTAATCAAACTGTCAGAAGTGATTTTTTTAATACCATTTCCAATATTATTTACGGTGAGGGAAGTATAAATACCACCTATATTATCTGATACAATTGTATACGGAAGGATATAAGTACTTTTTGAATCAGGATAAAAATCTTTTGCTGCAGGTGTGAGATTATAGTATAATTTATTGCTAAAAAGTTCTGAATGTATAACTGCCACCCTTACCACAATTGAATCCGCAGCAACGTTGGGCGCGGTTACTACAAGTTGAGTAGTCGTAGCGCTTACAACAACGGCTTGAGAAATATTGAAATAGACTAAATCTTCCATTGGATTAGTTGAAAAATTTTGTCCTGTGATAGTTACCTGTGAAACTCCCGCAAGACTTGAATTCGGAGGATTTATTGAAGAAATAACAGGAGTTGCTCCTATAGGAGTAGTCGGGACACCCTGGTATAAACTTGGCGCTCCCTTATCGGAACACCCGTTAAAACTTAACAGTGCAATGAGAGCTATAAATAAATTTGTAAATAATAAATTGTAAAAATTATTTTTCATACCTTATCCAAAATTATTTTTTGTTTTT
>NZ_JBTSLF010000297.1:0-2818 GCF_054640775.1 Candidatus Aquicultor sp.
TATGGCCCCGGGATGAAAGGGAATCGGAGATCCATCCACGGCCTCTTCCAGGGTCAGGTTTTTGGCTTCCTGATGAACAGCGACCAATTCCGGTTTGTGGGCGAATAAGGTTTTCAAGATGTTGTAAGCCAAACCGGGGTCCATTTTTTCATGACAGATAAGTATATTGGCTACAGCGGCCACCGGCGTATCAACCGAAATCCCGGGATAGGTATTTTTAGGGATCTTGCCTTTAAAATATACCGGACCGTACTTGGCGATCATCCGGCCTACTCCGTCTTCATGTCCGATAAGTTTCATCTTGATACCCGGAGTGGCCGCTAGATCAAGGATAGAAGCGGTTGGCAGACCCCCGTCCCAGAAATAGGCATCAATCTTGCGGTCTTTCAAGGCCCCGGCCGATTCGCTGGCCCCCAGCCGGTCTCGGGTGATATCTTTATCCGGGTTGATCCCGTAGGCCTCTAATACCCTTAAAGCCTTCACTTCCGTTCCTGATCCCGGGGCACCGGTTGAAACTTTTTTCCCCTTTAGGTCAGCCACGGTATTGATCCCCTTGCCATCTAAAGCGACTACATGCATAAAATTGGAATAAAGGACAGCCAGATTGCGAAGGGGGAGTTTTTCCTTAAATTTTCCGGCCCCCACATAGGCATCATGGCCAGTATCTCCCATGACAAAACCCAGATCGGCTTTTTGGGCGGCTACCAGCTTGCAATTATCAACTGAAGCGGCCGTAACTTCGGCTGTGGCCTCCACACCAGGAAGGTGTTTGGACAAAACGGCCGCCATTCCACCTCCATAGGGGTAATAAACCCCTCCGGTTCCGCCGGTGACAATCGATAACCGGACCTTGGTCTGGGCCATAATCAGGGAAGGGGAGACCATCAGGCTTCCCAGTCCTACGGCACCGGAAATTTTCAGAAAATCCCTGCGATTCAAAAACCGTCCTTTTTCTGCCATAAGAACCTCCTTAAAAAGTTTTGGGTTGATTTTGATATATTTACTGAACCTTTTTGTCGTATCGTTCCCAGAAGGGATCTCGAAGGCCTTTTTTGAACAGTTTGCCGGAACCGGTCCGGGGCAATTGAGCGAGGAAAGAAATCGATTTGGGGGCCTTATAGCGGGCCAGGTTCTCTTTACAAAAATGGATGATTTCTTCCTTGGAGGCCTGTTGGCCCTCCTTTAAAACTATTGCAGCATGGACGGCTTCGCCCCATTGTTCATCCGGGATTCCAAAGACCGCCGTTTCCAGTATCTGGGGAATTTGGTATAAAACATTTTCCACTTCGGTGGAATAGACATTTTCTCCCCCGGTGACGATCATGTCTTTCTTCCGGTCCACAATGTTGACATACCCTTCCGCATCAATAACAGCCAGGTCCCCGGTATAAAGCCAGCCGTTTTTGATGGCCTTTTGGGTTTCTTCAGGCAGCTTCCAGTATCCCTGGGTAATGGTGTCCCCCTGAACAATGATTTCACCGACCTCTTGGTCGTCCGGACGCACTTCCTGGCCGTTCTCCCGAACCACTTTAAGGGAAACCCCGATGAAGGCCCGGCCGGTCCTGGCCTTGAACTGAAATTGTTTTTCCGGCGGCAAGGTTTTTAAATGCCCCTTCAGAAGAGAAAAGGTCAGAAAGGGACTGGTTTCCGTCATCCCATAAGTTTGAATATAGTCACAGCCGAAACCCTGCATGATCCTTCTGACCACTTCCGGGGCAATCGGTGCTCCGCCGCTCAATAGAACACGAAGATGAGGGAAGGCCAGGGTCAAAAAATCCGGGTGATTGATCAGCAGGTTGAGCATGGTGGGGATCATATTGGTGAGGGTGACCTTCTCCCTGACCATCGTATCCAGAACCGCTCGAGGTTCAAATTCCCTGACCAGGACATGGGTACCGCCGGCCCAGGTGACGGCCCAGGTAGCCCAGGCATCGGCCAGGTGAAAAAGGGGGGCCACGTGCAGCCAGACATCGGAATCGGTCAACTGAAGTTCGGCAATCGTACCCAAGGCATGAAGGTAACAATTTTTATGACTGAGCATAACCCCTTTGGGACGGCCGGTGGTCCCGCTGGTGTAATAGATCTGGGCCGTAGTCTCAACTCCCGGGCCCCAATCCGGTAAAGGCTCCGCTGAGGAGGAGGCAAGAACTGCTTCGTAATCCAACCCTTGTGATGGAGTAAGGTTAGGGTGACTCACCAAAAGAATATTGGAGGGTGTCATTTTTGGATTCTTTACAGATTCTATTTTGGGGAAGAAATCCGAATGGACAATGATCAAATCGGATTCGGAGTCGTTGAGAATATACTCGATTTCCCGGGATGAAAGACGATAATTGAGGGGGACCAAGGCTGCGCCGATGAGGGCGGCTGCGAAGTAGGATTCGAGAAAGACATGGCAGTTGTAATGCAGGATGGCCACCTGACGGCCCGGCCCCAGGCCCCGGTCTTTCAGAAAATGGGCCAGCCGATAGACCCTTTGGGAAAACTGTTCATAGGTGAACACCCCCTGATGACAGCGAACCGCCTCCTTTTGCGGATAGCCCCGGACTGCTTTAAATAAAAGTTCGGCTAAATGAATTGGAATCCCTCCATCGGATTTTATATCTTGCGGGAGTAATCCTATCTTTAATAGAGAGCGCAAAAAATTTCAACCATGTTTTTTCCTTGACCAGATTGGTTTCCCATTTTATAATTCATTCCGAAAGTTTATTATTTTTGGATATTTTTGGTTTTAACAGATCAACCCGATAGCGGCCCTAAAAACATCCAACTCCAATTTATTAAAGGGGAAAAGGATATACAATAATTTTCTTCCCGT
>NZ_JBTSLF010000298.1:0-1158 GCF_054640775.1 Candidatus Aquicultor sp.
GAAGTCTCCCACGATCACGAGTACGGCATTAGCCGGATTATAATGGAGCTGGTAGTATATTTTGAGATCTTCCAGGGAAAAACGCTCGATATCTTCATACCAGCCGATGGTCGGCCAGTGGTAAGGAGAGGTTTGAAAGGCCGTGGCCTCGACCTGTTCGGCCAGATAGGCCTGGGGACTGTCTTCAGTGCGCATCCTCCGCTCCTCCAGGACCACCATCCGTTCCGTCCGGAAATCTTCTTCTCTGAGTTGGAGATTTCCCATACGGTCCGCTTCCAGGTCGATGGGCACCTGAACCCGGTCGGAGCTGACATTTTCAAAATAGGCGGTAAAGTCGCTGGAGGTAAAGGCATTGTTATTACCGCCGATCTCCTCAATGGCCCTGGTGAATTCCTCCCCTTTGACTCTCTTGGTCCCCTTGAACATCATATGTTCCAGCATATGGGAAAGGCCGGTCTTTCCCCAGGTTTCATTCCTGGACCCGACCCGGTACCAGACCTGAAAGGTTATCTCAGGGACTTTATGATTTTCCAGCAGAATCACTTTTAGCCCATTGGATAAAACCGTCTCCTGAACTTTTTCGGTCATCGCGCCAGGGGAACTCCCGGCGAAAATAAATGGAACGAGAAACAAGATTTGAACAATTATCCATTTCATTACCGGACAATATTTCAAGGGTCACCTCCTGCCGAGTTTATCTAATTTTATTTAGATAAGACTGAACCGGGCTTAAGTCAAGCCAATTCAAGGTCCAATCTTTTCTGGTTTCTATAAATTTATAACTAGCCGGAGTTCCTTTTTGCCTTAATGGTTCGGTTCCTGATTGAGAATAATAAATCTGAAATGAAGACACCGCTTATTAACAAATATTAAAAAAATAGGTTCATCCGGATTGAAAAAATTGGATTTCAATCCGGTTGACAAGGAAGAACCGGTGTGTTATTTCTACAGCCATCTTGTTAATTTCGTTTTAATTTTTCCCTATAACTTTTAATTGGGGATATTAAAACCTTATGTTGAAAGAATATTTCTCAAGGCTGCACGAAATTGCCGGTCATGGCGATGCCCGGGAAGAAAGCTATTATCCTGCCCTGGAATGGTTACTGGACCACTTTGCTGAAACCCGCGGCAAACCCAACATCCATATAACCACTCTTC
>NZ_JBTSLF010000298.1:1168-2799 GCF_054640775.1 Candidatus Aquicultor sp.
CGGACTTCCGGGTCTGGGACGGCAAACAGCATATTCTGGGATATATCGAAGCCAAGGAGCCGAGCCACGAGTATTTAGATCAGATCGAAACTACTGAACAGCTTAAACGCTATATTCACACCTTCCCCAATCTTCTCCTGACCAATTTTTTTGAATTTCGTCTCTACCGAAACGGCTTCCTGATAGACAAAGTTCTCATCGGCCGACCTTTCTGGATTTATAAAATGAAGCGGGTACCACCGGCTGAAAACGAAGAATCCTTTTTAAATCTCCTGGAAAAATTCTTCTCCTTTTCTCTGCCCAAACTGTACGACGCTAAAACCTTGGCGGTTGAATTGGCCAAGAGGACCCGGTTTTTAAAAGATTGGGTGATAACGGAAGAGCTCAAAAAAGAAAATGGGGACCCAAAAGGCTTTATCTCCGGCTTCTATCAGGCCTTTCGGGAATATCTGATTCAAGGATTATCCCCGGAGGACTTTGCCGATCTCTATTCTCAGACCATCGCTTACGGCCTTTTTGCAGCCAGAACTCGTATGGAAACCTTTAATCGGAAACTGGCCTATGATGGTATCCCTCCAACTATCGGCATTCTTCGGGACCTTTTTCACTTCATCTCTTTGGGCAATCCGCCCAAGCCCATGGAATGGATTATTGACGACCTGGCCGAGGTTTTGGCGGTTACCGATATCAAGGCCATTTTATACAATTATTTCCACGAAGGAAAAGGGAAAGACCCTATTGTCCATTTTTATGAGACCTTCCTCTCCGAATATGACCCGAAAACCCGTGAACGTCGGGGAGTCTATTATACCCCGGAGCCGGTGGTCTCTTTTATCGTTCGTTCCATCAACCAAATCCTCAAGGAATACTTCCCTAAAAAAGACGGCCTGGCCGACGGACAGGTAACCGTTCTGGACCCGGCAGCAGGGACCCTCACCTTTTTGGCCGAAGCGGCAACCCTTGCCGTTTCAGAATTTGTAAATAAGTATGGCCAGGGAGGAAAAGAGACTTTCATCAGGGATCATATCCTGAAAAACTTTTTTGCCTTCGAATTGATGATGGCGCCTTATGCCGTTGGTCATTTAAAAATGTCCTTTCTCCTTGAAGAATTGGGCTACCGGCTGGGCGAAAAAGACCGGTTTAAACTTTATCTGACCAATACCCTGGAAATGGAAGACCTGGCCCAGACTGAATTTCCGGGCATGGCCTCCCTATCCGAAGAATCTCACCTGGCAGGAAGGATCAAAAAGAAACAGCCGATTCTGGTCATCCTCGGGAACCCCCCTTACTCCGGCCATTCGACCAACATAGGGAAGTGGATTTCCGAGGAGATCAAGGTTTACCACCGGATAGATGGAAAACCCCTGGGAGAAAAAAATCCCAAGTGGCTTCAAGACGACTATGTCAAATTCATCCGTTTCGCTCAATGGAAGATCGATCAGACCGGCGAAGGGGCTATCGGGTTTATCACTAACCATAGTTACCTCGACAATCCCACCTTTCGGGGGATGCGCCGTTCCCTCATGGAAAGCTTTGACGAAATTTATGTTCTGGATCTTCATGGCAACTCCCTGAAGAAGGAAAAATGTCCGGATGGGACTAAAGATGAAAATGTTTTTGATATCAAGCAG